>JAAZBK010000407.1 GCA_012513855.1 Acidimicrobiales bacterium | reverse complement strand
TGTCACTTGCCGCGCGGCTGCGTGAGTTCATCGCGTTCGCCTCGATCCCCCCGGGAGTATCAACGATGCGATCCGTTCGCGACCACCAGCTGCTGTCCCCCGCGCGCCATCGGCCGGTCCGGAGGTTGGCAGCGATGCTCGCACTCGGCCTGGCCATGGCGTTCATGACCGCCTGCGACCCGACCCCGGTGGTGTTGCGGGGAACGGTGGGCACCGCTGGAACGCCCGCTGGCGGCGTGGTCGTCGGCGTGTACTCGAACGACTCCGAGCTGCTCGTGGCCGAGACGGTCACCAACGCCGCCGGCGGGTACGCGTTCCACGAGTCGGTTCTGGCCCAGGGCACCTACCGGGTTCGGATCGGCGACCTCTGGTGGCCCGACGGCGATGATTGGAGCGACGCCACGGCCGTCTCCGCGACGGCGGCGTCACCCGCCGTGGTCGATCACACCGTGGAGTCGATCGCCACCTTGAGCGGAACCGTCGTCGACAGCGACGGCTCGCCCGTCGACGCTGCCCTGGTCGGTGCCATCCGGGTCTCCGACGGCCAGGCCGTGACCGGCGAGCTCACCGGTCCCGATGGCACGTTCGAGCTCCACATCACCCAGGCCGGCCCCCACCACGTGCTGCTCCTCGACACCACCGGTGCCCAGACCCTGCTGTTCGTCGGGGCTCCACCCACGATCTACGACGTCCAGAGCGGCGACGTGGTGGTGGGCGCGGTCGACGTCTCGACCGGCCTCCTCCACGGTCCCTCGGCCCAGACCGCCAGGGCGTCGGTGACCACCGACGGCATCGAGGCCAACGGCTCGGTCGGCTCCAAGGCATCGATCAGCGCCGACGGACGCTACGTGGCGTTCAGCTCATCCGCGTCTAACCTCGTGGCCGGAGACTCGAACGGAACCAGCGACGTGTTCGTCCACGACAACCAGACCGGCACCACCTCCAGGGTGTCGGTCTCCTCCGACGGCACCCAGGCCACCGGCTACTCCGGGGCCCCGTCGATCAGCGCCGACGGACGCTACGTGGCGTTCGAGTCGCTCGCCTCGAACCTGGTGGCCGGACACACCAACGCATGGCCCGACGTCTTCGTCCACGACCGCCAGACGGCCACCACCACGATCGTGTCCGTGGCGTCCGACGGCACCCCGGCCGACCAGCCGGCGTTCAAGCCCGACATCAGCGACGACGGACGGTTCGTGACGTTCACCTCCTACGCCTCGAACCTCGCAGTCGGCGACGGCGAGTTCATCAACGACGTCTTCGTCCACGACCGCCAGACCGCCACCACCACCGTGGTCTCCGTCGCCTCCGACGGCACCGCGGCCGTCAACAACTCAGACAACCCGTCGATCAGCGCCGACGGTCGCTACGTCGCGTTCGATTCGTTCGCCCCGAACCTCGTGTCCGGCGACACCAACGTCACCTCCGACGTGTTCGTCCACGACCGCCAGACCGCCACCACCACCAGGGTCTCGGTCGCGTCCGACGGCAACCAGGCCAACGACCGGGCCGTCCTACCCTCGATCAGCGCCGACGGGCGCTACGTCGCCTTCGAGTCACCGGCCTCCAACCTGGTGGCCGGCGACACCAACAGCGCCTACGACGTGTTCGTCCACGACCGCCAGACCGATGGCACCACGCGGGTGTCCGAGGCCAGCGACGGCACGCAGGGCAGCGGCTCCTCGTGGATGCCCTCGATCAGCGCCGACGGTCGCTACGTCACGTTCGTCTCGGCCGCCAACGATCTGGTCGCCGGGGACACCAAGGGTCAGGATGCGTTCCTCCACGACCTCCAGACGGGGGTGACCACCCGGATCTCGGTCGCGGCCGACGGGGGCGAGGCCGACGGGACGTCGTACACGTCGTTCGTAGCGAGCAGCGGCAGCCACGTCGCGTTCACCTCCGACGCCACCAACCTGGTGGCCGGCGACACCAACGGCACCGTCGACGTCTTCATCCGGGCGCTCTAGAGCGAGTCGTCAACCGTCGGCGTTGCGCGCCGACCGCTTGACCTCGTACATCGCCCGGTCTGCCCGGGTGAGGAGCGTCGAGCGGTCGTCGCCCACCTCGGAGTGGGCCACCCCCACGCTCGCTCCCACGGTGCACGCCCGGTGGTACACCAACCCCTCGGGACGGCCAGCGGCCTCGCGAACCGCCTGAGCGAAGCGGTCGGCCTCGGCCGCCAGAGACGTGACCGCCACGAATTCGTCACCGCCGGCGCGGCCGACCGTGAGCGAGGGACCGGCCAATGAGCGAAGAACGTCGGCCACTCCGATCAGGACGTCGTCGCCGGCCAGGTGCCCGAGCTCGTCGTTGATGGCCTTGAACCCATCGAGATCGACGAAGACCACCGAGACCGGGCGTCGGGCGTCGAGCTCCTCGTCGACCCAGTCGAGCACGATCCGCCGGGCGGTGAGTCCGGTCAGGTCGTCGTGGTTGGCCCGATAGGCCAGCTGCTCCTCCACCACCGCAGCCAGGCGACTGGCCTCCTGCTGGGCCTCGACGAGCTCGGTGATGTCGCGCATGGAGGTCCGGGCCGGCAGCCCGTCGCGCTCCACCGCGCCCACCACGATCGACAGCCACATGCGGCCCCCGTCGCCGGACTCCACTCCCAGCGTGGTGGCGACCTCCTCGCCGGTGCGGATGGCCTCGACCACAGGATCGTGATCGAGACCGGCCGGCGTGCCGTCGGCCAGCACCGGCTTCAGGTCGGGGTCGGTCAGGTGCCGTCCTTCCATCCACCCGTCGGGCCGGCCCAGCAGCGTGGCCAGGCTCGGCGATGCGAAGGCCACCCTGCCCTCACCGTCGTGGATGGTCGCGGCGTCGCCCGCGGGTTGGTACAGCTGGCGGGTGACGAGCTCGTCGTCGGTGTCGATCTGCACCGGATCCACCTGGTGGTCGAGGATCTGGACGAGGAGCAGGCCCTTGGTGCTCCCGGCCCGGTCCGGGAGCGGCGAGGTGGTGGCTTCGATCTCGATCCACGAGCCGTCGCCGCGCCGGTGGTGGCGACGGTGGCGGACCGCGCGCGCTCCCTGCACCAGTTCGTCCAGCCCGGAGATGACCCCGGGCAGCTCGTCGGCTCGAATGAAGTCGATGCTCGACGCACCCACGGCCTCGTGGCGGGAACGCCCCGACATCTCCAGGTAGGCCGCGTTCGCGTCGAGTATCCGTCCCGAGTTGTCGACGATGCACGTGGGCACCGTCGAGCTCTCGAACGCAGCCTGGTGCACCGACCATCCCTGCTCCACGTCGCTGAGGGTAGTTGGTCGGTCACCATCAGCGACCGGCCGGAGGAGTCCCCACCAGCCGACCACCGGACCTGGTGGATGCCCCGACGCGCAGGCGTCGAAGACCAGCCGATGGCACCTCTTCACATCGGCCGAATGGCATCACCTGTAATTTGTCATTCAATGCCACTTTTCCGATAGCGTGCCGTCATGCCCAACGACACCGGACGCCGCGAGCGCAAGAAGGCCGCCACCCGCGCCGCTCTGGTCGACGCAGCCCTCGTGCTCTTCGCCGAACAGGGCGTCGACGAGACCAGCATCGAACAGATCACCGACCGGGTCGACGTCTCGGTCCGCACCTTCCACCGCTACTTCGCCAGCAAGGACGACGTCCTGTTCGCAGATCGTGAAGCCCGCCTCGCCGAGCTCGACGAAGCCCTGCGCGCTCGTCCGACCGACGAGCCGCTGCTCAAGTCGCTGCGAGAAGCCGCAGCTCAGGTCTCGGCGTCGTTCACCACCAGCCCCGAGCACGAGGGCCTGCGCCTGGCGATCATCGATTCGAGCGAGACGTTGCGAGCCGTGAGCCTCCGCGCCACCGAGGAGTGGGCACGCGTGGTCACCGAGTACGCATCCGAGCGCCTCCACCTTCCCGTCACCGACCCGCTCCCCCGGATGATCGGCAGCATCGTGGTGATAGCCGTCCGCCATGCCCGCCGCGACTGGCAGGCCGATCCTTCGATCGACCTCGTCGCCGCGGTCCGCCGAAACGTCGACGCTCTCGCCGACCTGAACGCGGCTGTCGACGGGGAGGAGAGGCCATGAGCGAGGCCGCCCTCACCGAACCTGTTCCGGCCTGGAACGGCCCGGTGCCGGAGCGAGCCGCGTGGCGCGCACTGGCGGTGATCATGGGGGCCACCATCATGGTGGCGCTCGACACCACCATCGTGAACGTGGCGCTCCACCAGATCGGCGTCGACCTCGGAGCCGGCGACGGCATCGAGTGGGTGGTGACCGCCTACCTGTTGGCCGCCTGCGTGGCTCAACCGGTCACCGGCTGGATGTCCTCCCGCTTCGGCAGCCGCCCGGTCTTCCTCTTCGCTCTCACCGTGTTCACCGCCGCCTCGGTCGCATGTGCCATCTCGCCCTCACTGCCGTTCCTCGTGGGAGCTCGGGTGCTCCAGGGGCTCGGCGGCGGCGCCCTCATGCCCGTCGGCATGGCCATGGTGCTCGACCTGTTCCCCAAGGAGCGCCACGGGCGGACCGTGGCCATCTGGGGCATGGCCACCATGGTCGCCCCCGCGGTCGGGCCCACCGTGGGCGGCTGGTTGGTCACATCTGTCAGCTGGCACTGGATGTTCCTCATCAACCTCCCCGTCGGGCTGCTCACCCTGGCCGCAGCGCTCAGGTTCCTCCCCACCGTCGGCCACCGGTCTCGGGCGTCGCTCGACACGACCGGACTTCTCCTCGGCAGCGGCGGCCTGTCCATCGCCATCCTCGGACTCTCGCAGGCGAACAGCTGGGGTTGGGCCTCGCCGGCAACCATCGGCTGCATCGGTCTCGGCCTGCTGGCACTGGCCGCCTTCGTACGCCACGAGCTCTCGACCCCGGCACCGATGATCGAGCTGCGGATGTTCGAGAACCGGTCCTTCCGCACGGCGATGGCGGTGATGCTGTTCCTCTACATCGCCCAGTACGGCCGGCTGGTCTACCTGCCGCTGCAGCTCGAGGGACTACGGGGAGAGACGGCACTGGCCGTGGGGCTGCTGTTCATGCCTGCGGGCGTCTGCACCGCCGTCGCCATGTCGATCGGTGGACGGCTGGTCGATGCGCGTGGCCCACGGCTGCCGGTGATGGTGGGTTGCGCGGTGATGTTCGTGTCCATGACCGGGTTCTCCCTGTTGACCCTCACCACGCCGATGCTCCTGATCGCGGTGCTCATGTCGATCCAGGGCGTCGGCTTCGGCATGGTGATGGCCCCGGCGATGGTCGCCGGGCTGTCGGACCTCCCGCCCCACCTGATCGGTCAGGGTTCTGCGGTGCGCTCCCTCCTGGGCCAGTGCGCGGGTGCCCTCTCCGTGGCCTTCCTGGGTGCGGTGGTGTCCGGTGCCGCCGGCGGTTCGCCCACCGTCCAGCAGTCACAGGACGCCTACAACCTCGCCTTCACGGTCGCCACCGCCTGCATCGCCGTCGGCTTCCTGCTGGCCAGGCGGCTCCCCGACCACGTCGAGCGCCCCGACGGCGAACTGCTGGCCGAAGCCGAGCTGCTCGCCGTCGCCGAGTAAGAGCACCGAACGCTCCCGCCGGCCACCGGGTGGTGCGCTCCTAGGATGGGATCGTGGCCGCAGCGCTCGACCCCGTCCGACTGGCAGAGCTGGTCGACCTGGCCGAACGCCCCCGCGTCGACGGTTGGAGCCTCCGCGCCGCCCTGTGCCGGTACGCGCAGCCCCAGCCCGAACGGGCCGGAGCGCTGCTGAGCCTGATCCGCCGGATCGAGGCGACGTTCGCCCAGAACCTCGCCGAACTGCGCTCCGACGGTCCGGATCTGCTTCGCCAGGCCGAGGACCTCAGATCGCCCGAGGACATCGCCGACGACATCCCGCTCCTGGTCGCCCTGATGGCGATCTCGGCCGAGATCGACGCGCTCGGCACCAACGTCGCCGCCTGGGCCGTGGACCGCGAGGGAGATCGGCCCGACGAGGCCATCGACGCGGTCACAGACCACGCCACCACAGCCCTGAACCGGCTGGGCGTGCCCGAGGAGGCACCGCCACCTCGTGGCGCCCGCGGCCGGGGTTAGTGGTCAGGACCCGATCAGCCAGGAGCCGCCGTCGCTGCCGGATGTGACCACCGCACGACACCCCGCCAGCGCCACCGCTGCGGGGAACGGATCGTCGGGCACCCGCTGCCACGCGCACCTCTCGCCCGTCTCGACGTCGATCACGGCCACCTCGTGCACCGTCGACCGTCGCCAGGGCGGACCGACCTGGACCTCACGTCCGAGCACGACGGCGTCGGCCGAGACGTCGTACACCCACTCCCACCCGCCGCCCGCCAACACGTCGGTGCCGTCGCGCTTCTCCAGGACCCACCCGTCGCCTCCGGATCCACCAGCTCTGAGCACCCCGGCGCGGGTGGGGGTTCCCGCCGGGTCGCCGAGCGCGACCGAGCTGACCTCGGCTCCGGTCGGGCCGTCGATGTTGCGGATGGTGGTGGCGTCCACCCACACGAATCCATCGGGAGCGGCGTACAGGTACGCCGTGTCGGAGCCGTCGGACGGATCGCTGCAGTCGCT
>JAAZBK010000406.1 GCA_012513855.1 Acidimicrobiales bacterium | reverse complement strand
CGCGAGTTCAAGGTCCAGGTCGACCCCACCAACGAGATCACCTACGAGAACCGCGACCGCATCCAGATCGCCGAGCTCGAGGGGATGTGCGCCCCGCTCCCGCTGGAGGCCCCTCCGGCCTGACCGGTGACATCGGGCCGCCGGGCCCTCAGCGGACCTCGGCGGCCACCATCGTCCACGGGAAGGGTGCGTGGACCGAGCGGACGTCGAAGCGACGCGAGATCAGCTCGGTGAAGCTCCTCTTGCCCCAGTGGTTGATGTGACCGGGGGTGTTGCCCAGATCGCGTGCGTACTTGCCTCGGGCGAGGTTGGCCGCCCTCCAGATCGGCTCCCGTGGAACCGAGACCACGATGTGGCGGCGGGCGACCCGGGCGATCTCGGCGAGCGCGAGCTCCGGGAAGGGCACGTGCTCCAGGACCTCGATGGCCAGCACGAGGTCGAACTCGTCGTCGCGGAACGGCAGCCTGCCGATGTCGCCGAACAGGGGCGAGAAGCCCCGGCCCGACCAGTGGGCGGCCAGCTCCGGGTCGGGGAGGTCGAGCCCCACGATGGTGGCGTCGGGCCAGCGGGCGGCCACCCGCTCGGTGACCTCGCCTTCGCCCACCCCGACCTCGAGGATGCGGCTGGGGACGATGGCCGGTAGAGCGGCATCGAGCGCTCCGAAGAACCCATCCATGAGCCTGCGCTCGACCGGGTTCTTCGACGCGTACTTGTCGTAGGTGTTGCCCGTGGGAACGGCTTCGGTGGACTGGTCGACCGCGCTCACCGGGACGGCTCCACCTCTGCCGCGGGCACGGACGCGCGGTCATGGTCGAGGTGGGCCGCGATGGTCTCGACCGGAGCGGTACGGCGGTCGGGGAACGTCGGGGCGGCGTCGCGCGTGTATCCGGCGGCCGGCTGGACCTCGTGGGTGGCCCGGGTGGCCCGGCCGACCAGGTCGGCGAGCATCCCCACCACGAACACCTGGAACGCCGCCAGGAAGATGAGCAGCGTGTTGATGGCGACCTTGAAGTCGTTCTCGAGGACGTCGTAGCCGAGCTTGCCGATGCCCAGGAGCAGCAGCAGGAAGCCGATGGGGAGGAACACCCGGAACGGATCGAAGGAGAGGGTCATCCGGATGACCTGGAGCAGGTAGCGCCGCGTGTCGGACCACCAGTGGAACTTCGACTTGCCCGCCCGTTCGGAGTAGGTGATCGGCCAGTACTTGACCGTGTAGCCGTGGGCGAGGAACGTCATCGTGATGGTGGTGACGCAGCTGAAGCCCGGGGGGAGCTGGCTCACGTACTGGAGAGCGACGTCGCGCCGGAACGCCCGCATGCCGGAGTTGAGGTCTGGGATGGGGGTCTGGACCAGGTACGAGGCGAGCTTGCGGATGAACCACTTGGCCGGGACCCGGAAGGCCTTGTGGGTCCCCTCCTCGGTGGTGCGGGCCCCCACCACCTGGTCGTAGCCGGCCATCTCCCTCACCAGTTCGGGGATGAGGTCGTTGGGGTAGGACATGTCGACGTCGGTCCAGACCACGATGCGCCCTCGCGACGCCCGGGTGCCGAACTTGCGGGCCGAGCCCGATCCGCGGTTGGTGAGGAACTGGATCAGCCGGATGCCGTCGATCTCTCGGAGGGCATCGCCTGACCCGTCGTTGGACCCGTCGTCTATGACCACGAGCTCGTAGGAGAACTCCGACGCGTCCATCGCCGCTCGGATCCGGTCTATCTCCGCCCGGAGGTGACCCTTCTCGTTGTAGACGGGGAGGACGATGCTGACGTCGATGTCGTCGGCGCCGCCGACCTCGCCGATTGTGGTCGTTGCGGGAGCGGGACCGGTCATGGTCTTCGACAGTACCTGCCCTACGCTCCTGCCCCGTGAGTCCCCGGGGTTCAGCCGCCGACCACCGCCGGGCCCGGAACCTGGTGATGGCGGCGACCATCTTGTTGGCCACGGTCGGGGCCGCTTGGTCGGTGGTGCTACCCGTGGGCGAGGGACCCGACGAACCGGCCCACCTCGGGCTGGTCCTGCACCTCGCCGACGGCGGCTCGTACCCCCGCTACGACTCGCTCCATCGCACCGAGGCGTTGGACCGCCTCTGCGAGACCTTCGTGGCATCGGTGAGGGTGTGCCCCCTGCCGGGCGAGGAGGTCACGGCCACAGCGGTGCGCGTGCGGCACGCCCGGGACGCCCCGCATGGTGGCGGTCGTCCGTCGTTCCTGGACGACGGGGGACGAGAGGCGGTGGCCGAGCTGAACCAGATGGCGCAGCACCCTCCCCTCTACTACGGGGCCATGGCAGTGGTGCTGCGTGGCGCCCGGACGGTGGTGGGTGGACCCATGTCCCTGGATCGGGAGCTGGCCCTCCTTCGGCTGGTCAACGTCCTCCTCGTGGTGCCGGTACCGGCGCTGGCGTGGCTCACGGCCCGTCGCCTCGAACTCGACCTCCGCGTGGCCGCGTCGGCCGCCGTGGCCACGGCCGCGGTGCCGATGCTCGCGGCATCGTCCGGCGTGCTCAACAACGACAACCTGCTCATCTTGCTGGCGGCCGCGTCGGCGCCGGCCATGGCTTCGTTGGCGGTGGGAGACCGGAGCCGCCGGGCGGCGGTCGTCGCGGGGGCGACGATCGGGTTCGCACTGCTGGTCAAGGCGTTCGCCGTGGTGTTGATCCCGGCGCTCGCCCTCGCGTGCTGGATCGGATCCCGGGAACCGGGGGACCAGACGGCGGTCGGTGCACGGGTTCGACGGACGGCCGCGCCCCTGGGCGTGGCCTCGGCGTTCATCGCCCTCATCGCGGGTTGGTGGTACGTGCAGATGTGGTCCTACGCCGGATCTCCGACCCCGTCGGTGGACGCCGACCGCTACTCCGAAGCGCTGCGGCCGCCGGGGTTCTCGCCGGACCTGGTCCACTTCGTCGATCAGTTCGCCGGTCGGTTCACAGAACGGTTCTGGGGATCGTTCGGTTGGTACTCCGCGCGGTTCCCCGGACCGCTGACGGTGGTCCTTACGCTGGCAGCGGTGGTGCTCGTGGGCGTGGGTCTCGTCGCGGCCCGGCGCCGAGCCCCGCTGGTCGTCCTGCTGACGCCGGCGCTGCTGCTGCTGGCCCTCACCTTCGGTCGAGCGTGGTCGTTGCACGCCCGCTCCGGTCAGTACCCGTTCATCCAGGGGCGCTACCTGCTGGCCGGGCTGGTCGGGTTGGCGGTGGTCGCGGCCTTCGGTTGGCGGCGGTTGGTACCAGACCGTCTCTCGGTACCAGCGATGGCAACGCTGGCGGCGGCCCTCCAGCTCGGTTCCCTGTTGCGCGGCATCACCACCTACTGGGCGGGGGGGCCGGTCGAGCGGATCGAGGCGCTCGACGCCTGGTCGGGCCTCCCCGACCTCCTGCCGACAGCGTTGGTGGTCGCCGCCGTGGTGGGTTCGGTCGCCGTCCTCGTCGTTGCGTGGCGTCCGGCCGTGGACCGTTCATCTGGCGGTGCTCCGGTACCCTCGGCGTCCCGATGACCGACGAGCCCGACGTTCACCCCGAGGATGAGGCCGATGGCGTAGGCGCGGCTTCGTCACGTCGCAAGGCCCTGATCTCGAGCGTCGTCGGAGCGGTGCTCGGCGGCGCGGCCATGTTCCTCGTGGTTCGGACGCTGGTGTCGGAGTGGGAGGACGCCAAGGCGGCCATCACCGACGCCCAGGTCGGCTGGTTGGTTGCGGCCGTGGTCCTGGGCAGCGCTGGCATGGCCAGCATCGGCGTGGTCTGGGGGCGCGTGCTGCACCGGTTCGGGGTGCGGGTCGGCACGGTTCGCGTCCTGGCGTGGTACTTCGTGGGGGAGCTGGGCAAGTACCTGCCCGGCGGCGTGTGGCCGGTGGTGGGGCGCGGTGAGCTGGCCAGGCGTGGCGGGGTTCCGCGGACCCGCGCCTATGCCAGCGTCGCCCTCTCGCTCGGCATGCTCTACCTCGCTG
>JAAZBK010000065.1 GCA_012513855.1 Acidimicrobiales bacterium | reverse complement strand
GGGCTTACGGCTGGGCGCTTCCGATCAGGTGGAGATCGTCGGCACCTCGGTACCGCACCCAGATCTCCACCTCATCGGCGGTCATCGGAGCGAGCGCCTCGAACGCCGTTGTGTCCGGATCGGCCGAGCCCGGATCGGTCTCGTCCGTCGACGTCGGCCGGCCGACACCGACGACCGACCCGGACTCATCGGTGACGATGATGCAGGCGACCTGGCTGCTCGGGCGGTTCAGGTGGCCCTGCAGTCGAAGCGCCCTCGTGTAGGTGGGGTGAGGGCCGGTGCCTGAGATCTCGCCGGCGACGGCGCGGTCGGAACTGCGAGAGGCGTCGTGGTCGAGCTTCGTGCCGAGGAGACCGCAGTCGGCCCGGTAGTCGTCGGAGAAGGGGTAGTGGTCCATTAGCCGAAGGCGGTCGCTCAGCTCCGGGAACCGACCCACCAGCAGCTGCGGGACGCCGCCGGCCACGTCCAGCCGCAAGGCGTCCGCCAGTTCGTCCTGTTCGTCGTACGACATCGTGATCGAGTCGATGCGGTCGGTCCGGGCGAACAGCACCAGCAGCGGCACCGTCGCCGCCACGAGGACGGTTGCCGGTCTGGGGAGTCGGGTGAGCGAGAGCAGGACCAGCAAGCAGATCCAGACGAGTGACGCCACGGAGCCGTAGCGACTCGGCACGTCGACCTCGACGTTTCGTTCGAACCCGATCATGAGGGTCGACAGGGTCGCTGAGAGGGCCAGCCCGACCCATGGAGCCGAGCCCGGAACGCGTCGGATGACGCAGAAGGTTGCGGCGGCGGTCAAGAAGAGGAGCGCAGCGGCCCCGATCCACAGGGCCAGCGCCCGATCGGAGACCAGCACGCTCCCGACGAGGGCTGCACCGTTGCCGAGCACGTCGAGCGGTTCGGACCACGTCGGACGGGTGGCCTTCAGAGCCTCCGGTGGCGAGTAGAACCAGGCGTACGCGCCCCCGACCACGGCTGCCACCATCGCGAGCGGCAACGTCCGCTTGAAGGAGCGGCCGCCGAGGAGCAGAACGACGAGCACCGCAGGCCACGCGGTGAGTCCCGTGCCGTAGGTGACGGACGCCAGCAGGGCCAGCGCGCCGGCGGCCCATGGGTTGTCGCGCTGTGCCGCCACGATGGCCGCGATCACCAGGAGGTTGGCTGTCAGCCAGGCGGTGCCGCTCATGGCCACGAGGAAGTTCCAGGCCCCGTTCACCGCGAAGAGCAGCACGGGGACGGCGATGGCAAGCGTCGCGATGAGAGGTTCGGGCAGGCTGGTTCGGGCGGGCAGGAGCTTCCACAGCAGCACCACCTGCGCGATCACCACGAGGATCACGAAGTAGCCCAGCGTGACGTTGGATCCAGAGAGAAGCCTGGCGTTGAGCCAGTAGATCGCGTTCGGAATCGCCAGGAGGTGGGCGAAGTCGAACTCCAGGATGTTGTCGAGCCTGAGCCATCCGGTGTCGGACACCGATCGGTCGAACGCGTACCAGTAGTCGTTGTACTGGAGGTGGGTGCCAGATCGAACCAGGTGCAGCATGCGTCCGATCGGGAACAACGACACCGCCGCCACGACTGCGAAGTAGCTGGGGCGGAGGTCGAGGAGCGAGCGGCGAGCCGGAGGCCTGGTCGGGGCCACGGGCGGAGAGCCTAGTGAGCGTGTGGCTGGACGAAGGTCGCGAGTCGACGGGCGAGGTGGTGGACCTCCCGACCGGTAGCGTCGGTGCACTGTGAACCTCTACGCCGCGCTCGCATACCTCGACGAGCACACCAACCTCGAGGCCACCGCCGGGCGGGCTGAAGGGCTGTCGCTCGATCGCATGCGGAACCTGTCGCACGCGCTGGGTGATCCGCACCTCGCGTTCCCGGTGATCCACATCACCGGCACCAACGGCAAGGGGTCGGTGGCGCGGATGTGCACCGAGCTGCTCAAGGCGTCGGGCCTCTCGGTGGGCACCTACACGAGCCCGCACCTGGAGGTCATCAACGAACGCATCGCCTGGGACGGCGAGCCGATCTCCGACGAGGACCTGGCTGCGTCGATCGGTGCGGTGGCAGCGGTGGAGGAGCTGTCGGGGGTCACCCCGAGCTACTTCGAGATCCTCACCGCCGCAGCGTTCTCGCACTTCGCCGACGTGGCGGTCGACGTGGCGGTGGTGGAGGTCGGGATGCTCGGTCGGTGGGACGCCACCAACGTGGTCGACGCCTCGGTCGCCGTGCTCACCAACGTCGGCCGCGACCACACCGACGGCCAGGGCGACTGGCGGCGGGCCATCGCCGACGAGAAGGTGGGCATCGTCAAGCCCGGTGCCACCTTCGTGTGCGGCGAGTCCGACCCCGAGCTCAGAGACCTGCTGGCCGGGACCGAGGCCGGGGTCACGTGGTGGCGGGGCGACGACTTCGACGCCGACCAGTCGATGGTGGCCCTCGGGGGTCGGGCCGTGTCGCTGCGCACCCCCACCGGCACCATCGACGACGTCTTCGTGCCGCTCCACGGCGATCACCAGGCCGACAACGCCGCCATCGCGCTGGCGGCGGTTGAAGCCTTCTTCGATCGTCGGCTCGACGACGAGGTGGTGGAGGAGGGCTTCGCCTCGGTGAAGGTGCCGGGCCGCTTCGAGGTGGTGATGCGGGAGCCGACGGTGGTGCTCGACGCCGCCCACAACCTCGACGGAGCGCTGGCCTGCGCCGCCACCCTTCGCGAGGAGTTCACGCTGGCCGGGAGCATCCTCATGGTCGTGGGCTTCCTCGACGGGCGGGATCCGGCCGAGATGCTGGAGGCCCTCGACGCGTCCGATGCCGGGTTGTTGGTGGCCTGCACGCCGGTGTCGCCGCGAGCGGTTCCCGCGCCGGCCGTGGCCGCGGCCGCCGAGCAGATGGGCCTCGGCGCCGAGTCGATCTCGTCGGTGGAGGACGCCCTCCAGCGGGCGCTCGCGGTGGCCAGCGCCGACGACCTGGTCCTGGTGACGGGTTCGTTGTACGTGGTCGGTCCCGCCCGGGCGGCGCTCGGCGACCTGGTCGAGGTCGGCGCCGCCGACGAGGCCCCCGACTACGACTGAATCGCCTCCCCACCGCCGGGTGCGCGTTTCGACGGTGCGCCTGGGAGAATGGTGGCCATGAACGCCGGCAACTCCACCACCGCTGCGCCTTCGGCCGTCGCTCCACTGTCGAAGGTGAAGCCGAACGACCCCTGCTTCTGCGGCAGTGGGCTCAAGTTCAAGCGGTGCCACAAGCCCACCACAGACCGGGTGGCCGCCGGCATGGTGAGCCCGATGCGCCCGGTGCCGGAGTCCATCGAGAAGCCGCACTACGCGGAGCACGGCGGCACCGACGACCGAGACGAGTCGATGGTGAAGACCGACGACGTGCTCGAGCGGATGCGTCGCACCGGTCGGGCGGCCGGTGAGATCCTCCGCGCTGTGGGGGCGGCCATCGCCCCCGGCGTCACCACCGACGAGCTCGACGTGCTGTGCCACGACCTGTGCGTCGAGGCCGGCGGCTACCCGAGCCCGCTCAACTACGGCATCGACCCGCCGTTCCCCAAGTCGATCTGCACCTCGGTCAACGAGGTCATCTGCCACGGGATACCCGACAACCGCGTGCTGCGCGACGGCGACATCATCAACCTCGACGTCACCCTGTTCCGCGAGGGCGTCCACGGCGACACCAACGCCACCTGGGAGGTCGGCACGGTCGACCCCGAGTCGAAGCGCCTGATCGAGGTCACCAAGCAGGCCACCTGGCGGGGCATCGAGGCGGTCCAGCCCGGCCGTCCGGTGTCAGACATCGGCCTGGCCATCCAGAACCACGCGGAGAGCCGGGGCTTCAGCGTGGTCCGGGCGTTCGTCGGTCACGGCGTGGGCACCGAGTTCCACACCCGGCCCGAGATCCTCCACTACTTCCACCCCCGCAACGACACGGTGATGAAGGTGGGCATGACCTTCACGGTCGAGCCGATGATCGCGGTGGGCGCATGGCAGCACCAGATCTGGGACGACGGCTGGACCGCCTCCACCGTCGACGGCAAGCGCACCGCCCAGTTCGAGCACACCATGGTGGTCACCGAGACGGGTGCCGAACTGCTCACCCTCCACCCCGACGGCCAGTGGTCGGGCAGCGGGGGAGACCCGGCGGCCGGTTGATCGCCGGACCTTCGGGCCGCGCTCGCCGGGCCGTCGTGAGGTCCACGATGCAGGACCGTTGCGATGCGCGCGCTCCCGGTGCAGGCCCGGGTTGGTGGGTGGCCGACGGTGGCCGGTAGCGTCGGCGAACTATGACGAACCAGACCTTCATCATGTGCAAGCCCGACGCCGTGGAGCGGGGCCTGGTGGGAGAGATCGTCTCCCGGTTCGAGCGCAAGGGCCTCAAGATCGTGGCCGCCGAGCTGCGCACGGCAGACAAGGCCCTGGCCGAGGAGCACTACGCCGAGCACGCCGACAAGCCGTTCTTCGGCGAGCTGGTCAGCTTCCTCACCCGGTCGCCCGTCTTCGCCATGATCGTCGAAGGTCCGTCGGGCAACACCTGGGAGCTGGGTCGGATCCTGATCGGCAAGACCCAGGTGACCGACGCCCAGCCCGGTTCGATCCGCGGCGACTTCGCCACCACCACCAACGAGAACCTGGTCCACGGGTCCGACGGCCCCGAGTCGGCCGCCCGCGAGATCGGCCTCTGGTTCCCCAACCGCTGACCCACCTTCGGAAGGTGTGAGTAGTTCGGTCGAACTATTCGACCACAGCACTCACACCTCGAATCGGTCCGGCCCACACCCCGGAAGGTGTGAGTAGTTCGGTCGAATAATTCGACCACAGCACTCACACCTCGGAATTTTTGGGGTTGGTCCACCACCTCTGAGCGCCGATCTGGTAGGGGTGATTGTTGCAATTCGGTGACGAGGGCTAGCATCGGCGCCGATGTCGAACGACAACCCTCTCTCCTCGATCATGGGTCGTGACATGGCGGTCGACTTGGGCACCGCGAACACCCTGGTCTACGTACGTGGACGAGGGATCGTGCTGAACGAGCCGTCGGTCGTGGCCG
>JAAZBK010000405.1 GCA_012513855.1 Acidimicrobiales bacterium | reverse complement strand
CGCAGGGCGGCGGGGTGACCGTCACCACGGTCGCGTCGACGTAGGTAGTGCTCCCGCGCCGGCGACGGTCGCGCGGAGGCGGTGAAGGCCCACGAGTATCCGATGCTGGCCAGGCGGTTGTTCTTCGTGCGGCGCCGGGTCACGGTCCGAGACTTACCCGATGCGCGGGTGACCGGCGCGGAGCCGGCGAAGGCCTGCAGGGCGCGGTCGTCGGCGAACCGGCTGCGGTCGTCGCCGATCTCGGCGAGGACGATGGCGCCGCTGACGTCGGCCAGGCCGGGGAAGCTGGTGATGATCTCGTGGTCGGGGTGTTCGGCGAACGCGGCGACCAGGGCGTTTTCGAGATCCTCGATCGAGGCGCACACCGCGTCGAGCACCGCGAGCAGGGCGAGGGCCTCGATTCGCATCGCGTGTTCAACGACCGGGTCCTGACGCAGCTGAGGGACCCTGAGCGCCGCCACGACCTGCCCTGCGACGGCGGCGATGCGGCGCTGCCGCCCAGCGCGTCGCAACGCCTTCTCGACCCGCGCTGTGGACAGCCTCAGACCCTCGGCCGGGCTCGGTGCGATGGCCAGCACCGCGCGGGCGTCCCGGCTGGCCAGGCGGGTCGTGGACAACCCTCCGCCAGAACCTGTACCGGCAGCGAATGCTGCGAGGAAGCCTGGGTAGTACTCGCGCAGCCGGGCACGCAACTCCTGGACGGTCTTGGTTCGGCGCCACACCGCATCCTGGTAGGCGCGAGCCAACACGGTGATTGATCGAGCCAATGAGGTGTCGTCGGGCAACATCCGGTGCAGGTGAGCGTCGGTGCGCAAGATGTTCGCCAACGCCATCGCATCGACATGATCACTCTTCTTCCCCGAGACCGAGGTCCGCTCCCGGTAGCGGGCGACCGCCAGCGGGTTGATCGGATAGATCGGCCGGCCCGTCGCGCGCAGCGCGGCGACCAGCAACCCGCGCGGTGTCTCGATCGCAACCGGTATCGGCTCGGCGGCGCTGTCACCGGCCGCGGCCAGCATTGCGGTCAGTTCCGCCAACCCGTCGAGGCTCTCCACGATTCGGCGCTTGCCCACGAGCCGACCCTCGTCATCAACCAGCGCGATGTCGTGATGCCCCTCGGCCCAGTCGACGCCGCAGTACACACCCATCCCAATGTCCTCCTCACTCTCGCCGTGAACGCTTCCATTTCCGGTCCTCGACCAGTGACACCGCGCGGCGACCTAATAGCAAGGCTCGATGGCCTGACCTCCGATAGAGCCGTTCGCGGTCCCAACAACCGGCAGGGACGTCGCATTCTCAGCAGAGAGCTCCAACGACTCGGCACATCATCGACGTCGCCCTGCAGGCGGGCTCGAACCACGACCGACCATCGGCCACCACGGCGTCGACGGCGGCCCGGACACGCCGACGACGCGTCGGTCTCAAGCAGAAACCTCGACGGGTTCAGACATCACCAGACGTTGGCCACGACCGTGCCCGGCCCGCCCTCGACGAGACCTATTAGGACATCACGCTCCATCCGCAACTCGGCGTTCTCAGCGCGCAGCCGCTTCAGCTCCTCATAGTCGGCCTCTGACAGCTCGCCGCGGCCCTCACGCTCGGCGCGGGCCTTGTTCACCCAGTTCCCGAGTGTGCCCTCGTTGACACCCAGATCGCGCGCCACCGCAGCGATCGGTTTACCGGCTCTTCGACGATCCGCACAGCCCCCTCACGGAACTGGTGGTCGTACTTGTTTCTCTTCCTAGACATCGCTACTCCTTATAGCGCATGCCTCCACACTTCGGGGGGAACCTCAGCCATTCGATTCCTGACCCAGGATGAACGGAAGCTGGCAATTGCGCCACAGATCGTGCGCGAGTACCTCGCGGTGGCGACCCGACCTCCTCAGACCAATGGGCTAGGCCTGCCCATGAATGACGCTT
>JAAZBK010000404.1 GCA_012513855.1 Acidimicrobiales bacterium | reverse complement strand
CGGCCGGGTGGTTCCCGTTCGGGCCGCTGCGCTGGCTCATCGTCACCGTCCTGGTGCTGGTGGGCGCCGCGCTGATCGTGGCCCGTGACCGTGCGGTCCTGCTCCCGCCGATGGTCCGCTGGGCGACCGTGGTGCTGGTGGCCACCACGGCCGTGGGCGCCCTCATGGGGCTCGACGGCCTCTATGCCTGGACCGGCACGCCTGAGCGCCACACCGGCGTGGCGTTCTGGGTCCTGTGCGCGGTGGCGATGACGGTCGGGGCCTCCAGCGCCGGCAACCGCCTGCTGGCTCCGGGACTCGTCCTGGCCGGGCTGGCGCTGGGTGCGACCGCCACCGCGGAGGCGTTCGGCTGGGAACCGGCTGTGTTCGACCTCGGGTCGAGGCTCAGCGGCCTGATGGGCTCGCCGGCCTTCCTCGGAGCGGCCGCCGCGTTGTTCGGTCCGATCTGTCTCGGTGCTGCCATCGGAGCGACAGGCCAGGGCGGCAGGGCTCTGCGAGTGGCCGCGTCGATCGCCACCGCGACCTGTGCGGTGGCGCTGGCCGGTTCGGGAGCCCGGGCCGCCTGGGTGGGCGTGGTGGTGGCGGCTGTGGTCGTGGCGCTCGCCCGGCGGATCTGGACGAGGGACCGGACCACGGTCGCCGCGGCCGCCGCTGGGTTGGTGCTGCTAGCGGCCGTGCTGGCGACGCTGACCCCGGTGGGGGCCCGGCTCGTGGGCCTGTGGGACGACGACGCTCCGGGCGGCCGGGGCCGTCTCGACGAGTGGCGGGTGGCTACCGCCGTCGTCGCCGATCACCCGTTGACCGGCGTGGGCCCTGAGGGCTACCGGATCGCGTTCGCCGAAGGCGTCGACGAGGGGTACGAGGCCAGGCACGGCCGCGATCCGTTGCCCGATCGGGCTCACTCCGGACCGCTCGACGTGGCCCTCTCGGGCGGGGTGGTGGCGCTGGGCGCCTGGTTGGTGGTCCTGGCCGGCGTGGCCCGCAGCGCCTGGCGGGCGATGCGATCCGGCGGTGCTTTCTCGGTGGGCGTGGCGGCGGGGCTCGTGGCCCACTGGGTGGGCCAGCTGTTCCTCTTCCCCGTCTCCAGCCTGGAGCCGATCGCCTGGCTGCTGGGCGGGTGGCTTCTGGCAGGGGAGGCTGCTGCTGCCTCGGCCGGCAGCACGGGTTCGGGGTGGGTGCGACGGGTGGCCGCGCCGGTGCTCGCGGTGTCGGCGTTGGTAGCGCTGGTCACCGGGGGCCTGGGCGTCGCCGCCGATCGCCAGGCGCGGGTGGCGGCGGACACCGCATCGCTGGAGTCCGCCGAGTCGGCGGTCGACCTGCGGCCCGACGTGGTACGCCACCACCTCCTCCTGGCCCGGGTCCGGGTGGCCAACGGCGAGGGTCTGGTCTCGGCGATCGACGCGGTCGACGATGCGCTGGCGGTGTCGCCCCGCGACCCGATCGTCCGCCTGGCCAGGGCCCGCTACCTCGTCGAGCGCGCCGTGGCGACGGAGGTGCCCGCCCACGCCGCGGCAGCCCGCGCCGATGTGTGGGCGCTGCTCGCCGACGACCCGCTCGAGACCAGGGCGTGGGCGCTGGCGCTGGTGGTGGCAGCCATCGAACCACCGTCGGGCTGAAGAAAAGATGGAACCGAAGCGGCGCCGCCGG
>JAAZBK010000403.1 GCA_012513855.1 Acidimicrobiales bacterium | reverse complement strand
TGCACACCGAACCGGCTGGCCAACGCCCGGATCGACAACTGCTCGCGTTCATGGACGCCACGGATCCGCTCGTAGAGCTGCACCTTCGACCTCTTCGTCATCCGCACACGCCAGCCGCCACCAAAGGGGCGCTTCGGATTTCACGGGGAAGTGGGGGTGATGGTGGGGAGTAGGTCCCAGTTGGGCTTGCCGGCGTGGAGCAGGGTGCGGATCCGGTAGTTCCGGAATGATGTGAACCCGAAGGCGATGCGCTTGACGACCTTGATCAGGTTGTTCGCTGCCTCGGTGGGACCGTTGGAGACGTGGGCTTGATGCCAGGCGGCGATCTGGGTCCGCCACTTGGTGATGGTGCGGCCGAGCTGGCGGATCTCGGGCGGACATGAGGTGTCTTGGAGGTCGGTGCCGAGCTGGGTGACGAACTCGAGGGCCAGGTCGGGGTCGTGGTGGTCATAGACCGATCGCACGACCTCCTTGGCGTGCCAGGCCATGCGGACCTCGCCGTGGGGGTCACCGGCCTCGAGCAGACCCATCAGCTTCTCCCTGCCCTTGTCGTCGAGGCGTTCGCTGGCCTTGGTGAGCAGTCGTCTCGATCGGTAGAGCGGGTCGTTCTTGTGGCCTCGGTGGCCGAGGGTGTCGTGCTGCACGCGGCGGCGGACCTCGTCGAGGCGGGTGTTGGCCAGCTTCACGAGGTGGAACGGATCCGCGACCTGGACGGCGTCGGGGAGCATGGTCGTGAACGCGAGGCGCCACGGCCCCGACAGGTCCAGCACCGCCCAGTCGATCGTGTCGAGCCAGTGCTGGTCCCGGCCGGCCAGCCACTCACAGGCCCCGATCGAGGAGCGACCCGGGATCACGTCGAGGAGCTGGCCCCGCCGGACGTCGACAATCGAGGTCGACCAGTGCTGGGTGCGCCACGGCCCGATCCGGGCGAACAACGTCTCGTCGAGGCCGAGTGCTTCGACCTCGCCGATCCGGTCGGGATCTTCGACCAGCGGTGTCCCGTAGGCGATCACGGTGTCGTTGATCGTGTGCCAATCACACCCCAACTCGATGGCGACCTCGTTGACGCTGCGCTTGAACCGGCCGACCTGCTCGGTCACCCACCGTCCGGCGCGGTCGGTCATCACCAGCCGGGGCGCCGCGATGTGGCCGGCGGTCTCGGTGAAAGACCCGACCGCACACGCCACGGCCGGGCACGACCACCGGTACTTGTGCCACACCAGGCGCGCCGGTCGCCCGAACGCCGCCAGATCCACCAGCTCGACCGGCCGCTGGTCCTTCGCCCACACCGGCCCGCCACAGCCAGGACACGCCGGCCGCTCGCCGCGGGTCTGGACGTGCACCCGAACCGGGCCACCGTGCTCATCGTCGGCTCCGAGCACGGTCACGTCACCGAGCCCCACAAGAAGCTCACAGATACGCGTAGGGTCAACAATCACAGGGGTCCTCGGCTCTGGTTGGCGTAGAGAACCGCCAGATTCGCAGGGCCCCTGTACCGCGCCCGGGATACCTACCCGCCGATCACTTCCCCCTCAGATCCGAAGTGCCAGACAACTGCGTCGGCGTGATTGACGTCGATGAGCCACACGCCACCCCATACCGGGAGGATGTGGTTGGGAATGTCAACCCGGATTGGCCCCACTGTGCTCGTTTGATTTGGCCCCACCTGATCGGCGTTGGCGGGTGGAGCGGAGCCGGTAGGACTCGGTGCCGGTTTCGATGATGTGGGCGTTGAAGGTGA
>JAAZBK010000064.1 GCA_012513855.1 Acidimicrobiales bacterium | reverse complement strand
GCACCGCGGCCGCGACCCGAACCCGCATCGAAGCCCTCTCGGTGGCGGCAGCCGCGGTGCCATCCGCCGGTTCGATGCCCGCCCGTCGCCGTCACCTGGACGACCTGGTGGCGCGGATCGACAGCTCCCCACGACCTGGCGACGGACCGGAGCGATCGGTTCTGCTCGTGGTGCACGGCGCCACCGACCACTCCGCCGTACCGGCATCGACGAGCAGCCGCACGCTTCGCGTCGCGTCAGCCGACGACGACGCCGAGGTCGCTCAGATGATCGCCGAAGCCGGGGAGGACCTCGTCGGGTTGATCGATGCATCGCTCGAACCGCTCACCGCCGACATCTGGGCCGTCCTCGCCGATGCGATCGCGGGCGGAGCGGCAGCCGCCACCGGTCTGCTCGTCCACCCGCAGCGCCCTCGAAGCCGAGCGACCATCTACGACCTGCTGGTGCGGTCGGCAGGGTTCGACGTCGAGATCGACTCCGACGGAGCACCCCACGTGCTGGCCCGCGCCGCGGGAACCGGTCTCGACCGTCGACACGGCCGGGACGACCGTCCCAGTCCCGTGGCGGCAGCGTCGGGGGCTCTGCTCCTGGTCGACCGCGCCGCGCTGGTCGATGCCGGCGGATACGTCGCCACGGGCGACCGTGACGTCTCCGTTCTCGACCTCTGCCTGAGGATGGCCGACCGTGGCCGACCGATCGTGTGCGATCCCTCGGCCGTCGCCTTCGACCACAGACCGGTCACCCGAGGGACCCACCTGACCAGACCGATCGACGAGTCGTCGCCGCAGTGGCGCCGGCTGTTGGAGGAGCGAGGCCCGATCCTCCGGCGATCTGCGGTGGACCACGATCCGACCTCGCTCGACCTGGTGATCACCGTCGCCAGCCCCATGCGCAAGGTGGCCGACAGGTGGGGCGACTGGCACCTGGCCGAGGCACTTGCACGGGCCACCACCGAACGGGGCCACCACGTCCACGTCCAGACGCTCGACGAGGTGGCGTCGCCCCGCAGCCGCGCCGCCGACGTGCACCTGGTCCTCCGCGGTCTGGCCCGGATCGCGCGCACCTCCGGCCAGGCCCACGTCCTGTGGGTGATCAGCCACCCCGAGGACCTGGACGACGAGGAGCTGGACCAAGCCGACCTCGTCCTGGTCGCGTCGGAACCGTTCGCCGAGGCCCTGCGCGAACGGACCTCGACCCCGGTCGAGGTGATGCTCCAGGCGACCGACGCCGAACGGTTCCGGCCGCTGGCACCGGATCCGGCCCACCGACACGACGTGACCGTGGTCGGACGATCGCGCGACGTCCTGCGGCCGATGGTGGCCGATGCGCTCGCGGCCGGGATCCGACCCGCCATCTACGGGAGCGGCTGGACCGACCTGGTCGACCCGTCGCTGGTGGTGGCCGACCACGTCGACAACCACGACCTGCCGCGGATCTACGCCAGCGCCGGCGTGGTCCTCAACGACCACTGGGACACCATGCGGACCTGGGGTTTCATCTCCAACCGGGTGTTCGACGTGCTCGCGTGCGGAACGCCGGTCGTGTCCGATGCCGTTCCGGGCCTCACCGACCTCTTCGGAGACCTGGTCGCCACCTGGTCCAACCCCGACGACATGGCGGTGGCGGTCGGTTCGGCCCTGGCGCTCGACCGCTCCCGGTTCGCCGAGCGCGCAAGGTCCCTGGTGGTCGACGGGCACACCTTTGCCCACCGTGCTGGCGAACTGGAGCGCGCACTGGTGCGGTTCGGGCTGGTGCGGCCTCGCCGCTAGCGCGCGCCCGACCCTGGTCGACCACTCGAACGAGCGTTCTCGGCCAACGGGAGGGCTGCCCGATGGACCTGTGGAGGGCGCGCTAATCTCCATCGTCGCTGCCATTGAAGGAGTCGTGGACGAGCTATGCCCTACGTGATGGTCCCGGTGCCAGAGGAACACGTCGAGGAAGCCCTCGAGGCCGTCCTGCGAATCACCCGAGACGCCCGGCTCACCAAGTGGGACCAGGAGGCGATGAACGGCTTCTTCGCCGACCTCGACGAGAGCGCCAAGGCCCTCCTGTCGCTGGTGTCTCGCGCCACGGTCGCCAACAAGCAGATCTCCCAGGCGGGCGCAGCCGACCGCATGGAGGTCACCCAGCGCGAGGTCCTGGGGATCGTGCGCGACGTGAACCACCAGGCCAAGGAGATCAACCGGCCTCCGCTCCTCATCTCCCAGGAGGCCACCGAGACCCTCCCCAACGGTCGGACGCGGAACGTGGCCATCATCTCCACCAACAAGGAAGCGGCCCTGTTCGTGCAGTCGGCCGAGAAGGACGAGATCCAGGGGGCAGCCGGCGCCGGCCCGGCCCCCGAGGGTGGGCCCGCCTAGTGAGCAGTTCGCCACCGGGCACCAACGTCCTGCGCGAGTACAGCGACGTCGAGTACACCTTCGAGCCCCACGACAACTCGCTGCCCGACATTCGTGCCTACATGGCCGACGTCTGGGATCGGCGCGCGTTCATGGTGGCCAACGCCCGCGCCGAGATGAAGAGCCCCTACGCCGGGACGGTGCTGGGCGACTTCTGGCGGATCCTCGATCCGCTGTTCCAGGCCCTGATCTACATGTTCTTGTTCACGGCCATCCGAGGTAGGGGCGGCTCCGACTACTTCCTGATGGTGGTCTCGGGCGTCTTCCTCTTCA
Organism: Acidimicrobiales bacterium; assembly: GCA_012513855.1. Lineage (GTDB taxonomy): Bacteria > Actinomycetota > Acidimicrobiia > Acidimicrobiales > Iamiaceae > Aquihabitans. Next base: position 4,606 of record JAAZBK010000064.1, on the reverse strand, counting down.
ACTTCACGATGGTCGGCCTGAGAGACGGTGGCCGCGCCATCCAGAAGGCCAAGGGCCTGGTCCTCAACTCCACCTTCCCGCTGGCCACGCTTCCGTTGTCGGCGCTCTACACGGGCTTCCTCGAGTTGGGCCCCACCGTGGCCGTCTACGTCTTGTTCCACGTGGTGTTCGGTGGATCGGTGAGCTCGGCCTTCCTGATGCTCCCGTTGATGCTCTGCCTGCAGGTGGCCATCACCGTGGGGATGATGCTGATCTTCGCCACCCTCACCGTCTACGTGCGAGACATGGCGAACCTCCTCGACTACCTGCTCCGGATCCTCATGTTCATCACCCCGGTGATCTATCCCGCCGCGCAGCTCGACGCCCTGCCGGGGATCCTCCACACGCTCCTGCACCTCAACCCGCTGTTCACCCTGTTCTCCTGCTATCAGAGCATCCTGAGCGGCGGCGGCACGCCGGATCCCGGCGCGCTGATGCAATCGGCGGCCTGGGCCCTGGTCCTGCCGGTGGTCGGGTTCCGGTTCTTCGTCTCCCGTGAGCGGGGCTTCGCCATGAGGCTCCAGGGATGACGGTCGACGCCACCGTGCCCGCCATCGAGGTCCAGAACCTCTCCACCTCCTATCGCGTCCACCTCGATGCCGGGTCCACGTGGGGCGGCATCTACGACCTGTTCCGCAGGAGCCCCGACACAGACCGCATCGTTCCCGCCCTGCGAGACGTGTCCTTCGACGTCCCGCGCGGCAGCGTGCTGGGTGTGATCGGCCGCAACGGCGCCGGGAAGTCCACGCTGCTGCGCTGCATCGCCGGGATCCTCCCGCCCGAGGAGGGTCGGGTGAAGGTGCGCGGTCGGATCTCCTCGCTGCTCAGCATCGGCGTGGGCATGAACCCCGCCCTCACCGGCCGGGAGAACATCCGTCTCGGAGGCCTCGCCATCGGCCTGACCGACGACGTGCTCCGCGACATCACCGGCGACATCGCCGCCTTCGCCCAGCTCGGCGAGTACGTCGACTTCCCGGTGGGCACCTACTCCACGGGCATGCGCGCCCGCCTGGCGTTCGCGGTGGTGGCGTTCCTCGACCCCGAGATCCTCCTGATCGACGAGGCCCTGTCGGGCGGTGACTCCAAGTTCCAAGAGAAGGTCGGACACAAGATGGCCGAGATCTGCAGCAGCGGACGGACCATCGTCCTGGTGAGCCACGGCCTCGCCGCGCTGCGCAGCATGGCCACGTCGGCCCTCTGGATGCACCAGGGACAGGTGGTGGAGCACGGCGATCCCGACGAGGTGGTGGAGTCGTACATGCGCTTCGCCCGAATCCAATCTGCGGCCGGCGAGTTCGACTTCTGAACCGCCGACCGCGCTGCCGACGAGAGACCAAGGAACAAGCGTGACGATCCCCTTCTCACCGTTCGACGAGAGCGACAAGCCCGAACCGGATGACGACGACGGGCTCGACGACCTCGACGGGCCCGCAGCGAACGACCTCGACGACCCAGCCGGCGTCACCACAGAAGCCGACCCGGGCGGGCCGGACTCCACCGCCGGCTCGAAGCCTGCAACGCCGGACGGCGAGCCGAAGTGGAAGTCGCTCATGAACGACGAGGACTCGGCCCTGGGCACCGCCGCCACGCTGTCCAAGGCCGAGGCCGCCGGACGCGACCCCAAGCGCGGCAAGGAGTCTCCGGCCCGAACCCGCAAGACCAGGCGCAGCAAGCCCGTCATCGGCGTGGTGGCGATCGTCGTGGCAGCGTTCCTGCTGGCCGGGCTTCCGTTGCTCCGCGGTGCCTTCCAGCGCACCCCCAAGGACCGCATCGGGATCAGCTACGGCGGAGGTCCCATAGAAGCCATCCACTTCCAGAAGGTGGTCCCTCCCGGTCACGGACTGTTCTTCAACGGCTTCTTCGACTCGCTGTACCTCTACCCGTCCGACCAGCTCAACTACATCCTCGCCGACACCGACGGCAACGACGATGCCGTGGTGGCCCCGACGTCGGATCGCGTCACCGTCACCTACCAGATCGCCGTGTACTACAAGCTCAACACCGACGAGCTGCAGGCGTTCCACGAGGAGCTCGGGCTGCGCTACGAGGCGTACACCGATGCCGGTTGGAACAACCTCATCCGAGACACGCTGCGCCAGCAGATCGAGTCCGCTCTCCAGGAGGAGACCCGCCGCCACACGGTGGCCGGCATCTACGGCGACGCCGAACTGCTGGTGCAGATCCAGAACGAGGTCCAGGCCACCGTGAGCGCACGGCTCGAGGCCGCGCTGGGCCGGCGGTTCTTCTGCGGGCCCACCTTCGAGCCCGGCGGGGAGTGCGAGAACCTGACCTTCATCATCAAGCGCACCGACATCCCCGAGTCGGTCGCTGCGGCGTTCGAGTCGAACAAGACCTCCGAGGTGCTCATCGGCACCAGGGAGAACGAGGTCATCCAACGCGAACAGGAAGCCCGCGGCATCGCCGCCCTCGCGGAGGCACTCAACCAGACCGGCCCGGCCTACGTCCTGCTCAAGGCCATCGAGTCCGGACAGATCAACTTCTGGGTCCTGCCCGACGACGGCTCGATCGACCTCACCGCACCCGACGTCAACGCTCCGGCCACCGACTAGACCGAACAGGTCCTCTGCAGTGCAGCTCATCGTCTTGGGGATGCATAGGTCGGGTACCTCCGGCGTCACGCGCCTGTTGAACCTGGCCGGCGCGTACTTCGGCCCCGACGGGATCGCCACCGAGCCGAACGAGGAGAACCCCAAGGGCTTCTGGGAGCGCCGCGACGTGCGCAGGATCTGCGACGCGCTCCTCCACGGCGGCGGCTACGACTGGTACCGGCTCGACGGCTTCTCCACCGACCGCATCCCGCAGGCCGTGGTCGAGGAGCAGCTCGCGGCCTTCGACGAGGTGCTGGCCGACCTCGACCAGCACCGTCCGTGGGTGGTGAAGGAGCCTCGCCTGTGCCTCCTGCTGCCGCTGCTGCTCCCCCGCCTCGACTCGCCGGTCTGCATCCACGTGACCCGCGAACCGCTGGAGGTGGCCCTGTCGGCCAACGCCCGCAACGGCATGCCGGTCCAGGGGGCCCTGGCGCTCTGGGAGCTGTACACGCTGCACGCCATGGCGGCATCGACGGAGCTCCCACGCGTGCACGTTCGCCACGAGGACGTGATGGCAGATCCGGTCGCGACCACCAGACGACTGGTCGGAGACCTCGAGACGCTGGGCGTCTCCGGGCTCGAGGTGCCCGCCGACGAGCTCGTGCTGGAGTTCATCTCACCGAAGCTGCACCGCCAGAAGCGCTCGGCCGACCAGCGCGGACACCAGCTCAACCAGGACCAGCTCCAGCTGGCAAAGATCATCGACCGCGGCGGCATCCACGACGTCGAGGAGATCCCAGCGCTCTCCACCGGGGCGGCCGACGAGCTGGCGACCCTGACTCGCATCGACGACCTCGAGCTGGCCCTCGACCGAGCCGCCCGCGACCAGCGCGTCCAGGAGCGCCGCTACCGGGAGCTCGACGAACGTCACCAAGCGCTCGATCGCCAGCTCGACAGGGTGGCCGAGACCGCCCTGGATGCCTTCGACCGAGCCGAGGACGACGTGCGGGCGATGAACCGGGGCCGGCCGGCCACACTGGCCAACTACCTGGTGGCCCTGCGCCGCACGGTCACGCCCGGGATGTCGCGCCGCGACCCGACACCGTTCTCGCGGACGCTCGCAGGCATCGACAAGGGTCGCCGCCAGGTCCGAGGTCGCGCCGGCATCCCGTCGCCCGGGGCCGGCACCGGCACCACCTTGAGCGGACAGGACCTCATCACCCGCACCGCCCCGCCGGCCGAACCCACGGGCCGCCCCAAGCTCGCGGTCATCGCCTGGGACGTGGGCCACAACCCCCTGGGTCGGGCCAACGTGCTCGCCGAGGTGCTGTCGCACGACTTCGAGGTCGAGCTCTGGGGCGCGCAGTTCGACCGCTACGGGAGCCGGGTGTGGGCTCCCCTCCGCGACGCCACCGTGCCCATCAACGTCTTTCCCGGTCGCCCGTTCCCCGACCACCTCGCCGTCGTCGACGCGGTGGCCGGGGAGATCGACGCCGACGTCATCTGGGTGTCGAAGCCACGGCTTCCGTCGCTCCTGCTGGGAGCGGTCGCAAAGGCACGGCGGAACCGGCCGCTCATCGTCGACGTCGACGATCACGAGCTCGCCTTCTTCGACACCGACGACGCCGTACCGCTCGACCGCCTCACGCGTCGCGGCGACGCCGGACTCGACCTTCCCTTCGAGCGGACGTGGACCCAGGCGTGCGATCCCTTCATCGGCGCCGCCGACCTCGTCACCGTGTCGAACTCGGCGCTCCAGGACCGCTACGGCGGGCTGATCGTGCCCCACGCCCGCGACGAGTCGCTGTTCGATCCGTCCCGCGTCGACCGGGAAGCAGCGCGGCGTCGCCTCGGCATCGAGCCCGACCAGCGGATCCTGCTCTTCGGGGGCACGCCGAGGATCCACAAGGGCGTGGTCGAGGTGCTCAGGGCCCTGGAGGAGCTGGGCGACGATCGCTACCGGGTGATCGTGTTCGGCACCAAGGAACTGGAGGAGCTCAAGCCGCACATCGGCTCGT
>JAAZBK010000402.1 GCA_012513855.1 Acidimicrobiales bacterium | reverse complement strand
GCGTGGCACGCCGCCGGCGACCCCGACCAGTACCCCGACGCCGGCGACCCCTGGGAACCGAAGAAGCTGTACTACACGTCGTGGGCCCGGGCCCGGTTCCTCGCCATGCACCAGTCGTTCCTCGATGCGGGCATCGAGTCGCCGTTCGACCAGAAGTGGTTCGATCGGCCGAGCACCGACCACCTGATCACCACCAAGATCGACGTCACCGACTTCTACAGCGCCCGGTCCGACGCGCTGCGGGCCCACGCCACCCAGATCGATCCGACGTCGCCGTTCTGGTTCGGGCTGCCCGACGACGTGGTGGCCAGGGCGTATCCCTGGGAGGACTACCAACTCGCCGAGTCCAGGGTGCCCGTCGACGCCGATGGCATCGAGGAAGACCTGTTCGCCGGAATCCGACAGGAGGTGCGCTGACGTGGCCGACACCGAGGCTCTCGACTGGATCACCCCGCTGGCCGCTCGTGGCCCGGTACCGGGGCTCGCCCGGCCGCTGCGCCTCTCCTACGTGGTGCCCAAGACCGCCGATGGAGACCTCAGCTTCTCGGCCACCTTCGAACCCGCCGATGGCGACGGGGGTGGCGACGGTGACGAGGCCGACGAGGTGGAGCTCACCGCCGTGCCCAAGGTGGCCGACCTGTTGGCCTCGGGCGCGTCGACGCCCAACGTGGCGTGGATGAGCGGCAAGCTCAAGGTGGCGTCGGGCCCCACCGGCCCGCTGCTGGCCGTGCTGGCCCTGGCCGACTCGGTGGCCGCTGCCGGGTAGTTCCCCTACGCGGGCTGGTCCTTCTGCTGGACGGCGCGCAGCGCCCGGTAGCCGATGCGGGTGACCGAGGCCCGTTCCAGCATCACCCGGAACTCGGTGTCGAAGCAGACCAGGTGGTGGTCGTCGACCCGGTGCGACCAGTCGTCGTCGTAGGCCCGCAGCTCCGGGGTGTCGTGGGCCGGGCGTACGACCAGTTCGGTGACGCCGGGCTCGAGCGAGTGCACCGCCCGTTCGATGGCCCTCCGGCTGCCGGCCTCGTGGGGGACGTGGACAGCGTGGTCGGGGAACACCACCCCCTCCTCGGCGGCCAGCGACCGGAACGGGAAGCCGACCCGGCGCTCCAGGTCGGGCCCGGCCATGCGGACCGGCAGGCGGAACTCGACGGCGAGGTCGAGGTAGATGTCGAAGAACTCGGGCCGGGCCTGGAGGCTCCCGAGGTGCGAATCGAGGTGGCTGACGTCGAAGCCCCACAGGATCGCCCGTTCGATCTGGGCCCGCAGCTCACGGCGGGCCTCGTCGAGGTCGGCGTGGTCCCACATGTCGGCGACCGTCCGGGGGAAGCCACCGTCTCCGTCGAACAGCGACGGAGCCCGGGTGATGGGGCCCCAGCGGTAGCGGTCGAGCTCGGAGTTGAGGGTGAGGTGCACGCCGACGTCTTCGCCTCGATACCGCGACGCCGCCTCCCGGGCCCAGGGAGCCGGGATCATGATCGATGCGCTGGTGGCCAGGCCGGTTCGGAGCGCCTCGTAGGTGCCGGCGTTGGCGGCATGGCTCACGCCGAGGTCGTCGCAGGTGATGATCACGGCCCGAGCGTTCGGCTCCAGCCCCAGGCGATCGGTGAGGTCGGTCATCGGGTTGGACGCTACCGCCCGCCGGGGTCTTCGCACGCTCCCCACAGGCCGTCTCGGTTGCTCCGCGCCGCCCGTTCGGCCGCCGCCAGCTGAGCCCGCCTGGTGGAGTTGGGTTCGATCGACAACACGGTGGCGTAGCCGTCGGCGAGCAGGGCTTCGTTCACGAACAGCCCGTCGCTTCGCCGCCACAGGTAGACCAGGAGCCGGCCGTAGCGGTCTCGCGGTTCCTCATCTCGTTGCACCACCACCTCGGTGCCGGCGGCGAGCAGTTCGTGGGCGCGCGCCGAGGCCTCGGGCCCGAAGCACTCGACCGGCGAGTCGGGCTTGACGGTCTCGGGCGTGTCGATGCCCAGGAGACGGGCCCGCTCGTTTGGCCGGCCGCGGAACGAGAGATCGACGGTGTCGCCGTCGACCACGTGGTCGACGGTGGCCACCATGCCCGTGCCCTGCCCTCCCGGGACCGACACCACCTCCGGCGAGACCGGGTCGGTGCAGGCGGCCCCGGACAGCAGGAGCAGCAGGAGCAGCAGGAGCAGGGCGCGGGCGAGGAGCGCGCCGGTTGATCTGAGCGGCATCGGGAGACGACCTCCGTACTGGTGGGGTGATCGTCGGCCGAAGCCGCGAGGAGACGAGGGAGCTGAGTGCCTACAGGCGCTCGATGATGGTGCCGGTTCCGAGCCCTCCGCCGCAGCACATGGAGATGAGGCCGTAGCGGCCGCCGGTGCGCTCCAGCTCGTGGAGCGCCTTGGTGACCAGGATGGCGCCGGTTCCGCCGAGCGGGTGGCCCATGGCGATGGCGCCGCCGTTGGGGTTCACCTTGTCGATCGGGACGTCGAGCTCCTTGGCCCAGGCCAGCACCACCGATGCGAAGGCCTCGTTGATCTCGAACACGTCGATGTCGTCGATGGTGAGGCCGGTGCGGTCGAGCAGGCGGCGGGTGGCGTCGATGGGGCCGGTGAGCATCATGACGGGGTCTACGCCCACCAGGCAGGTGTCGACCACGCGGGCCCGTGCCCTCAGGCCGAGGTCGGCGGCCTTGTCGGCCGAGGTGAGCAGCAGCGCGGCGGCGCCGTCGGAGATCTGCGAAGAGGACCCGGCGGTGTGGACGCCGTCTTCCCGCGCCACCGGCTTGAGGGTCTGCAGCTTCTCGAGGGTGGTCTCGCGGAGGCCTTCGTCCCGGCTCACCGTGTGGGTGGAGCCGGTGGGCTTGCCCTCTTCGTCTACGTCGGGAGCCTCGATCGACTGGATCTGGGTGTCGTAGCGGCCCTCGGCCCAGGCCTGGGCGGCGAGCTGCTGGGACCGGAACCCGAACGCGTCGGCGTCGTCTCGGGTGATGCCCCACTTGTCTGCGATGCGCTCCGCGCCCTCGAACTGGGAGGTGAACTCGTACTGGGGGAAGTACGACTTGGGGATCGGTCGGCCGTAGTCGCCCTTGGAGTTGGAGCCGATGGGCACCCGGCTCATGGCCTCCACGCCGCCGGCCACGGCGACGTCGACCACGCCCGCCTTGACCAGGGCGGTGGCCATGCCGGTGGCCTGCTGCGACGACCCGCACTGGGTGTCGACGGTGGTGGTGGCTACCTCCAGCGGCAACCCGGCGGTGAGCCAGGCGGTGCGGCCGACGTTGAACGACTGCTCGCCGATCTGGCTGACGCAGCCGGTGACGACCTGCTCGACGGCAGCGGGATCCACCCCGGACCTCTCCACCACAGCGTTGAACACGCTGGCGAGGGTGTCTACGGGATGGTTGGTGGAGAGTCCGCCGTTACGGCGCCCGATGGGGCTGCGGACGGCTTCGGAGATCACGACGTCGGTCATGGGGTCAAGGCTAGACCGGATCTTGACCGCGCGGTCAAGTGGCTGGACCGCTGGCCGGGATCGGGGGCTGAGAAGGGTCAGGCAGCCTGGGGCCGGTGATCGTCTTCGGGCCGGTGGGCGGCGAGTGCGGCACGGGCTGAGGCGATGCCGCGGCGGCCGGCCTCCCTGGTCCGCTCGTCGAGCTTCCAGGTGGTGCGCTGTTCCTTGAGGGGGAGTTGCTGTGCCATGTCGTCATTCTCCTCAGGGGGTGTGACAACGTCTCGAACAGATCGTACATCTGTTCGATGTGACGGTAAACCCCCAGGTCGGAGGTTGTGCGTCACACCTCCTTCAACGCCTCCGGGTCAGGCGGGATTCCCCGGGGCCACCAGCGGCCACGGGCAGTTCCGCTCCACCACGGCGGCCAGATCGAGCAGCAACTGGTCCTGGTGGTGGCGACCGATGATCTGCATCCCCACCGGCAGCCCGTCGAGCGGCTCGATGGGGATCGACACGGCGGGGTTGCCCGAGATGTTGGCCGGGATGGTGAGCGCTCCGTTGTTGCCCAGGTCGACCTTCTGGTCGCCCACCCTGGTGTTGGCGGTGACGTGGGCGGGGAAGGCCACGTCGGGGTTGGTGGCACAGATCAGCAGGTCGACCTGGTCGAACACCGCGGCCATGGCCTCGTTGGCCTCGATCCGGGTGGCCTCGCCCCTGGCGTTGGACTCCAGGTTCACCAGTTGCTCGGCCATGTCGAGGCCGAAGGCGATCTCCTTGGTGAGCAGGTCCCGGCACTCGGGCCACAGCCCTTCGAGGTCCATGCGCAGGCCGGCGAGGTTCCCCAGCGCCCAGGCGACGTCGAGCTTGGGCAGGGCGACGTCGAGGTCGACCACGGTGAGCCCGGCGTCGCGCGCCAGCGCCTCACCGGCCGCCACCACCCGGGCCTGGACCTCGTCGCGCACCACCGCGGTGCCGAGGGTGGGGGAGATGGCCACGCGCAGCCCGCGGAGGTCGTGGGTGCCGAGGTCGCGCTCCCAGCCGTCGATGCGGGGCAGCGAGTAGGGGTCGCGGCTGTCGTAGCCGCTGGCGACGTCGAACCAGCGGGCGGCGTCGCGCACCGAACGGGCCTGGCAGCCGAGGACGACGGTCATCGGGTGGATGAGCGTGTGGGGTCCGCGCGGGATGCGCCCGGCGGTGCCCTTCATGCCGAGCAGTCCGCAGAACCCGGCGGGGATGCGGATCGACCCTCCGCCGTCGCCACCCGAAGCGACGGTCACGAGACCGCCGGCGACGGCCGCGGACGACCCACCCGACGAACCGCCGGCGGTGCGGCCCTCACCCCACGGGTTGGTGCACGTTCCGTGGAGCTTGTTGGTGGAGACGTTGAGGCCGCCGAACTCCGAAGCCAGGGTCTGACCCACCGGGACGATGCCGCCGCGCTCGACCAGCCGTTCGTGGGCGGTGGAGGAGTAGGTGGCCACCCGGTCGGCGAAGACCATCGACTCCTCGGTGTAGGGCCAGCCCGCCACCGGCTCTAGCGCCTTGATGCCCACCGGTACGCCACCGAAGGGCTTGGAGACGTCGGCCGTGGTGGCGCGGGCGCGTGCCCGTTCCTCGTCGAGCCAGACGAACGCTCCCAGGGTGCTCCGCTCGATGGCGGCGAGCGTGGCCTCCAACTCCTCCACCGGGGTCCGCCCCCCGGCCCGGAAGGCGTCGACGAGGGAGCTGGCGTCGCCCTGCCAGGGCTGGTCGGCGGCCATCAGTACTCGAACTGGACCGAGCGGCGCTCCGCGGTGATCGGTTCGACGAGGTCGTTGACCACCGCCACGTGCTCGGGGTGGGCGCGGTAGGTCTCGAAGTCGGCCACCGACGCGAACCGGGCGGAGAGGGCGAAGTCCCACGAGCCGTCCGACAGCCCCAGGTCCGGCCCCACCGCGTAGGTGGCGATCTGGGGTATCAGGCTCGGAAGGCGCCGCAGCCCCGTGGCCAGGCGATCGACCGACGACGGTTCGGTCCCCTCGTTGAAGCGGAACATCACGACGTGTTGGATGGCCATCGACCTGCCTTTCGAGCTGGGGGCTGCTTCGAGCGTAGGGCCACCTCGCCCTATCGTGGCCCGCCGTGGACGCTAAGGAGTTCCTGGGGGTCGAGGCCACCCACAACCCGCACCGGTGGTACATGCCCGTGGTCAACGGGCTCTCCACCGCGGGCGGCTTCCTGTTCGGAGGATGCGGGCTCGGGGCCGCGATCCTGGCGCTGGAGAGCACCACCGGCCGGCCCCTTGTGTGGGCCACCGCGCAGTACCTCTCCTACGCCCAGCCCGGCTCGGTGCTGGACCTCGACGTGACGGTGGCGGTGTCGGGTCGCAACAGCACCCAGGCCCGGGTGATCGGGCACGTGGGCGAGCGCGAGATATTCACCGTCAACGCCGCGCTGGGGGCGCGGGCCACCGACTCGGACCGCGTGTGGGCCGAGCCGCTCGACGTGCCCCGCCCCGAGGACTGCCCGGCCCGCTCCATGCGCCTCCCTGGCGAGGTCTCCATCATGAACCGGCTCGAGGTGCGCCTGGCATCGGCCCAGGACTGGCCCGATCTGCCCGGGAACCCGGTGGAGGGCGGCCGCTCAGCGCTGTGGGCTCGGATCCCCGATCTCACCGAACCGTCGGCGGTCACGCTCGCCATCCTCGGCGACTACGTGCCCTTCGGGATCGGCCAGGCCCTGGGCGCCTACGCCGGCGGCAACAGCCTCGACAACACCCTGCGGGTGGTGCAGCTCGTTCCCACCGAGTGGATCCTCATCGACGTGACCGTCGACGGCATCGGCAACGGCTTCGGCCACGGCACCGTCCACCTCTACGCCGACGACGGCACCCTCATGGCCATGGCATCCCAGTCCACCATCGTCCGCTACTGGGACCCCACCGCCAGGGGCAGCGTGCCCAGCAGCCTGAAGGACGACAGCTCCTGACGACCGTGGGGACACGCACCAGAGAACGCGTCCCCCGACGGGCCTCTCCGGGCTCGTCGACTACATGAAGGACGCTCCGGAGACCGCTCCCGAGAATCGTGGCATCGGTCCGGCCGTTGGAGACTTGCGCGCGGTGCCAGTCGCAGATCTCGTTGTGCCAGCGGCGCAGGAGCCCGGCCGAGCTGGCGCAGCTCGGGTCGGGCTCGGCGAGGCTGTCGATGAGGTCGTCGAGATGGGTGGCAGCATCGTCGGGGGGCTGGCCGTCGAGCCCGCGCAGGGTCTCCTGTGCACCTGTGTCATCGTCGGGCTGGCCCGCAGGGTTCGCTCGCTCCTTAGCTGCCCGCCTCCGGGTGTGGCCGCTTGGCACATGTGCGGCTCTGCGGAACGCGTCGGGACCGTCCTGGCTTGATTGGAGCCTGACAAGACCCGAACAGACGCATGCCCACCCGACGGTCCCTGGCGTCTCGCAAATCATCGAGAGGCCAGGAGGCATGTTCATGATCACCATCGGAGGCGTTTCACACAAGCGGACACACACGTTCGTCGCGGTCGATGATCTCGGCCGCCAGCTCGCCGAGACGACCGTCGCTGCAACGAGCGACGGCCATTTCGCCGCGTTGGCTTGACAGTTGCCACCCGGCTGAGCCGGAACCTCTCGTTGCCGGTTCACACCGGGATCGGGGCTGTCCCGTTCGATCGGGCAGAGGCCGGGAGCGATCGGACCCGGTCAATACCAGCGGTCTCGGCGACGAGCTTCGCAGCGCTGAGCGACCCGAAGCCATGGAGCGCGAGCAGCGTTGGCGCGCGGCGACCGTGGCGTCGGCAGCGAGTCGCCGAAGTCTTGCGATACGGCCGAGACAGGTCGAGCACCGCCCACTCGATGGCGTCTCGCCGGGCCTGGGGCAGCCCTCGAGCCAGTCCGACGGGGCCTTCGCGGTGCGGCCTTCGACGATGTCGAGCCGTTGAGCCGGTCGGGTGACATCGACGATCGAGGTCTCCCACGACCGCCGGTGCCACACGCCTTTCACGGCGAACAGGGTCTCATCGAGACCGTTATCCACGAGGTGCCTCACATGGGAGTGAGCGCGAGAGGTGTGGTGGTGCCTCACGTGTTGTGAGCGCGTGAGGGCTTGCGTTTGGTGGTCGCCAATCGGTTGATTGACGCTTGCAATGCTTCCAGGTCGAGGGGCTTGGTGGCGGCGAGGGCCTCGGTCTTGGCTCGGGCGTAGCCGGTGAGGCGGAGCTGGATCTGGTTGATCTGGCGGGTGAGGTCGGCGGGGTTCACCCCATGGACCCGAAGTTCGGCTTGGGTGATTTGGTCGTCGGTGAGGACGTCGGAGTCGAGCACCCTCTGCCATGGGGTCTTCGGGTTGTCGTAGACGCGTCGGCGCCGGCCGTGTGGGCCGGTGGTGTAGCCGGTGGGCTTGCGGGTCGGGGTGAAGAAGTTCAGCCGTAGCGACACCAGCGGCCACATCTCGTTGAGCAGTGCGAGCTCTTCGGCGGTGTCGTAGCGCCAGTAGAAGGCGTGCTTGCGCACGACCTGGTTGTTCTTGGACTCGACGGTGGCCTGGTCGTTCTTGCGGTAGGGCCGTGACCGGGTCTGTTCGATGTCTCGGGTCTGGAACCAGTCGGAGACGTCGTGGTTGATGAACTCTGAACCGTTGTCGGAGTCGAAGCTGACCAGCGGGAACGGAAAGCTGGCCTGCAGGTCGTTGACAGTCTCGGTGATCCAGCGCGAGGCGTTGTTGCGGATCGAGGCGTTCTCGGTCCACCCGGTGACCATGTCGGTCGTCGTCAGGGTGCCGGCGAACTCGCCGATGTAGGTCGGTCCGCAGTGCGCGACGGTGTCTGCTTCGATCGCCCCAGGCCGCTCGTCGCGTTCGTCGCCGACGGTGCGGATCTTGATCGAGGTTGCGCAACATCGGCGACGGCTTGGTGGTCGAGATGCCCTTGAGCCGCATTCGGTCCCGGGCTGGTCGCAGATGGCGGTCCACCGTCGCTGCACTCATGGCCCGCAGCTCGGCTCGGGCCGTTTCGGTTGCGAACGGTCCGTCTAGATCGCCGGCGTCGGCCAGCAGCGGCAGCCACTGGTCGCGCATCACCACGAAGTACTTTCCGCAGGGCATGCCCATGAGCATCCACACGTGCTCGAGCAGCAGCCGGGTGTCATCTCCATAGAGGCGGGGCTTGACGCTGCGCTTGTCGATCTGGTCTTTCGGGTCCGCAAGTCGCGGACCGCTCAGCTGGCGACGGGCAGTGGAACGACCCATCCCCGTCGTTTCTACGACCTCGTCGAGGATCCGGCCCCGATCAGCCTTGGTGCTTTTGCGGTACGCGTCGCGCAGCTTGTTCGTCACCTGACGCCGAGCAGCCATGTCGATCTTGCCTTCCATGGACAGGCAAGGAAGTCTTCTCCCGGCCTCGAGATCATGCGCTCAAAGTGTGTGAGGCACGTCGCGTCCTTGACGCTGCTTCTATTGGTGAGTATCTTGTCAAGAACTGGCGACAATAAAGGGATGCGACGTGTCGAGAGATGGGTCCGAGAGGCGAGGGTGCCGCACCGCGCTCGTGACCGCGCTGGCGTTTACACTTTCAGCAGCATTGTCATCGTGCAATCTGACCATCGGTTGGTCATTGGGAGCAACGCACGGTGTTGTCATCGAAACTGGCGCGGCGCGCGCTGGCATGAACATCTATAGAGTGCCGACTGAGGCTCTCCATACAATATATGAGGCCGCTGACATTAACCTCGTACAAGACCTCCTTTGGGAGTTTGGTGCGCCTCCCATTGTTACGTTCTGCTTTCAAGACAAGTGCATTTCTACTGAGTTCATAAATGATCGGATTCATGGGTGGATCTACGACGATGACAATGATCTCCGCGTGGCTCTCATCGACGCGCATGATGGTGGCCGCTGTTTAAGTTTGACTCTTATTTCGGGCGGTCTCTATATAAAGAACTGGACACATAAGGCCATTGGTTGCTGGGACGGATGGATTCCGGGACCGGATGCTCGCGGGGTCGCTCCGACGTCTAGCGGCAACAGCCAGATCGGAGATGAGGATCCGCCCGACTATGGTGATCCATCACTCATGGACGCCGGAGCCGTAGTGTACGGCCCTGAGCCACCTGCCTGATGGCATCGAGTAGGAGGCAGGTTGTTCTTATCGCAGTCGCAATTCTGCTAGCCAGTGGTTGTAGCGCCCTGTCATCAGAAGACGTCGCTGATCCCTCAGTCGGGTGCGTGATGTTGGAGCCGATCTACCAGAAACTGGTCATCGCAAAGGGCACCACGCTCACTGGTCTGTTGCGCGACGACGATGTGCAGGCGAGAGACGCGGTCGGTGCAGCGTGGCTGCTGATGCGGGGAAATGCCCCTGCGCTGGGGCGGTACAAGCCAGCGGTAGACCACTTCATCCTGGCATATAAGGCAAGCGAGCCAGACCTTTTCCCGTCCATAGTGTATCCAGAACCGACAGGTGAGGTTCTGGAATCAGCAGCATTGCTTGACGCGGTCGCAGCGTCCGGCGATTGCAGCATCTGAGGGCGCAACTTGGCTTGGGTGTGGACAGCACCAACCCCCGCGTCTATACCCAAGCCGTCCTCCGAGCGATCAAACGCCGCATCAACACCATGCCCCGCCGATCACTCAACTGGGACACCGCCCACCACCGCTACCCTGCCGCCATCGCGTGACCGGTTGAAACTCGCAGGTGATTCATCCATTTTCTTCCTATCGTCCTAGCTATCCGTCCAATGTCTGCTTTGGGATGGCCGCGTGGCTGTGCTCTCTCTTATTGTGTTTTAGGTCCTTGGCCGGCCCGGAGTTGACGGTCCTGGTTCTCCCTCTGGGGTATGTTCGCCGCGCGCTGCTGAACGACGCCCATCCCACTGAACGCACATCCGCTATCTTGCTAGCGGCCGCTGCTTGACACGGGAGCAAAGCATGATCTACCAGGGCTATGGCATGACGATTCCGTTCGACGGGGTTCCGCTCCACGCTCAGCGCGACTGGATCCTGGAGCTGGCAGACCTGGGGTACACCGACGTGTGGTCCAGCGAGGCGAACGGCGCCGACGGGTTCACCCCGCTGGCCCTGGCGTCGACGTGGGCGCCGTCGTTGCGGCTCGGCTCCGCGATCGTGCCCGCCTACACCCGGGGTCCGGCCACGCTGGCGCAGTGCGTGGCGTCGCTGGCCGACGCCGCTCCCGGTCGGGTGGCGTTCGGCATCGGCACGTCGTCGAACGTGATCGTCGAGCGCTGGAACGACATCCCCTTCGAGGAGCCCTACAAGAAGACCCGCGACACGGTGCGGTTCCTGCGCACGGCGCTCACCGGCGAGAAGGTGAAGGAGGAGTACGAGACCTTCGCGGTGAACGGCTTCAAGCTCGGCATCGTCCCCGAGGAGCAGCCCAAGATCCTGGTGGCCGCCCTGCGCGAGGGCATGTTGAAGCTGGCCGGACGCGAGGGCGACGGCGCCATCGTGAACTGGCTCGGCGCCGACGACGTGTCCACCGTGGCTCCCATCGTGAAGGCGGCTGGACCGGACAAGGAGGTGGTGGCCCGGATCTTCGTGGCGCCCACCACCGACCGGGAGCTGGTCATGAACTACGGCCGCTTCGCCATCGCCGCCTACCTCACCGTCCCCGTGTACGCCGAGTTCCACCGCTGGCTGGGTCGGGCCGACATGTTGCAGGGCCTGTGGGACAACTGGGCGGCAGGTGACCGCAAGGCCGCGCTGGAGGCCATCCCCGACGAACTGGTCGACCTGCTCATCGTCCACGGCTCTCCCGAGGAGTGCCGCGAGCACATCGCCCGCTACCAGGCCAACGGCGTGACCACCCCGGCGCTGGCGATCCTGCCGTTTGGGCTC
>JAAZBK010000401.1 GCA_012513855.1 Acidimicrobiales bacterium | reverse complement strand
TGCGAGGCGTGGGGCACGCTGGTGGAGGAGGTCGACGTCCCCTCAGCAGAGCGCAACGGCGCGCTCGCCCTGGTGAGTTCGGCTGGGCCACCGGTGCCGATCGGAGACGTCGATCCCACCGAGTTCAGCCCCCGGCCCACCGGCATCGGGGAGCTGGACCGCGTGCTCGGCGGTGGGCTCGTGCCGGGTTCGGTCACCCTCTTGGGTGGAGAGCCGGGCATCGGCAAGTCGACGGTCCTGCTCCAAGCCGCGGCGGAGGTGGCCGCCACCGGGCGGAAGGTCCTCTACCTGTCGGGCGAGGAGTCGCCCCAGCAGGTCCGCTTGCGCGCCGAACGCCTGGGCGCGCTCCATCCCCTGCTGTACCTGGCCACCGAGACCGCCCTGCCCCACGTGGTGTCTGCCATCGACTCGGTCGAGCCCGACCTCGTGATCGTCGACTCGGTGCAGACGCTCACCCACCCGGAGCTGGCGTCTGCTCCTGGTTCGGTGGCCCAGGTCCGCGAGTGCAGCCACCGCCTGGTGCAGGAGGCAAAGCGGCGGGCCTGCTCGGTGGTCCTGGTCGGTCACGTCACCAAGGAGGGCAACCTGGCCGGTCCCCGGGTGCTCGAGCACGTGGTCGACACGGTGCTGGCCTTCGAGGGAGACCGCCACCACGCCCTGCGCCTGCTGAGGGTGGTCAAGCACCGCTTCGGGTCCACCCAGGAGTTGGGCCTGTTCGAGATGACCGAGACCGGCCTGCTCGGCGTACCCGACCCGAGCGGGCTGTTCCTGGCCGACCGTCGGGTGGGGGTGCCCGGCTCGGTGGTGGTGCCCACCATCGAAGGTGCTCGACCCATGTTGGTGGAGCTGCAGGCCCTGGTGGCCACCTCCAGCCTGCCGTCACCCCGTCGCACCGCCCAGGGCGTCGACAGCGGTCGGCTGGCCATGATCCTCGCGGTGCTCGAACGGCGAGCAGGTGCCGCTCTGGCCAAGGCCGACGTCTACGCGCTCGCCGTCGGTGGTGTGAAGGTCACCGAGCCGGGCGCCGACCTGGCTCTCGCGCTGGCGGTGGCGTCGGCCATCCAGTCGGAGCCGGTCGATCCGCACCTGGTGGCCTGCGGCGAGATCGGCCTGGGAGGCGAGCTCCGCCAGGTGGCCCACACCCACCGTCGCCTGGCCGAGGCAGCCCGTCTGGGCTTCAAGCGCGCGGTGGTTCCCTACAGCGCCCCGCAGGACGTCGAGGGCATCGACCTCATCCGGGTCGGCACGCTTCCCGATGCAATCGACCGGTTGGGCCTGGTTCGCACGTAACATCGGTCGATGGCAGTGCCGTACCCACCCGAGCTTCGAGCCGCCCTGGCCCAGGTCGCACCGGGTCGAGCGCTGCGCCAGGGCATAGACCGAGTGCTCCAGGCGGGCATGGGTGGCCTGATCGTGGTGGGCGACGGTCCCGAGGTGCTCAACATCTGTTCGGGCGGGTTCCTGCTCGACGCGGCGTTCAGCCCACAGCGCTTGTCGGAGCTGGCCAAGATGGACGGCGCCATCATCTTGGCCCCCGATGCCAGCCGCATCGCCCGGGCCAACGTCCACCTCGTGCCGGATTCTTCGGTGCCCACGTCTGAGACCGGCACCCGGCACCGCACCGCGGAGCGGGTGGCCCGGTCGCTCAAGGTTCCGGTGCTCACCGTCTCCCAGCGGATGAGCACCACCACGGTCTACGTCGGGCCCCACAAGCACGAGATCGTGCCCACCGCCCGGCTCATCAACCGGGCCAACCAGGCGCTCTCCACCCTGGAGCGCTACCGCACCCGGCTGGAGGCCGACACGGCGGCGCTCTCCACCCTGGAGATCGAGGACCTGGTCACCATCCGAGACGTCGTCAACGTCCTCCAGCTGGTGGAGGGCGTGGAGCGCATCGCTTCGGAGATCAACGGCCACATCATCGAGCTGGGCGACGAGGGCCGGTTGGTCCGCCTCCAGCTCGTCGAGCTGATGGGCGGGGTGGAGAACGACCGTCGCCACCTGGTCCGCGACTACCGCGGCCAGGAGAAGAAGGTCTCGCTCGACAGCGTGCTCGACGCGCTCACGTCCCTCTCCACCGAAGACCTCATCGATCCCACCGAGCTGGTTCACGCTCTGCGGTTGCCCACGGTGGCCCTCGACGCCGCGGTGGCGCCGCGCGGGTACCGGATGCTGTCGCGCATCCCCCGCCTGCCCGATCAGATCATCGAGCGGATCGTGGCTCGCTTTGGGAGCCTCCAGAAGATCATGCGCGCCACCATCGACGATCTCGACGACGTGGAGGGCGTGGGAGCCACCCGGGCCAAGGCCATCAAGGAAGGCCTGTCGCGCCTGGCCGAGTCGAGCATCCTCGACCGCTACTGAGGCGATCCGCCCAGGGCCTCAGCGGGCGCGGCGTTCCAGCTCTTCGCGGTTGGTGATGCGGTAGCGCCGGTCGTGCTGCTCGATCCAGCGGAGCCGGACGAAGCTGGCGATGGCCTTGTTGACCCGCTCCCGCGACGCGCCCACCATGCCGGCCAGCTCCTCCTGGGTGATCGGGAGGGCGAACTCGTCGGCTTCGCCGGCCAGTTCCAGCAGGCGCTTGGCGGTGCGACCGGTGACGTCGAGGAACACGGAGTCGGCCAGGGCCGAGTCGGTGTTGCGCAGCCGCTGAGCCAAGAGGTTCACGACGCCCCAGAGCAGGGCGGGCCGCCCCTCGTAGATCTGCTTGAGCGGCGCGTAGTGGACCTCGACCAGCTCCGACGGTTCGAGGGCGCGGGCCTCGGCCGAACGGCCCTGCCCGTCGAAGAGCCCCATCTCGCCGAACACGTCGCCCGGCTCCATGAGAGCGACCATCGACTCCCGCCCGTCGATCGAGCGCTTGGCGATGGCGATCCGACCCGACGACACCACGCAGAGGCGGTCGGGTTCGGCCCCCTCGGTGAAGACCACGTCGCCACGGAGGTAGCGGTGGGTCTCGGCCGTGGCGACGACCTGGGCGATCTCGTCGTCGTCGAGGTCGGCGAGAAGTTCGACGTTCTGGAGCAGTTCGGTGTCCACCACGCTCCGAGGCTACCCAGTCGCGGAGATGGTTCTCCTGCATGCCCGATCCCATAGCGTTGCGGCCGTGACGTCGACCTGGGTGATCGTGGTGGCCGCGGGGTCCGGTTCCCGCTTCGGCGGAGCCAAGCAGTACGCCCCGCTGCTGGGTAGGCGGGTGGTCGACTGGGCGATCGACGAGGCCCGCGTGGTGGCCGACGGACTGGTGCTGGTGGTACCTCCCGACCAGGTCGACGAACCCGAACCGGCGGTCGACGAGGTGGTGGCGGGCGGAGAGACCCGTTCTGAATCGGTGCGCAACGGCCTGGCCGCCGTCCCCGACGACGTCGACGTGGTGCTCGTGCACGACGGGGCTCGTCCACTGGCCACCCGGGCCCTGTTCCGGACGGTGGCCGACGCGGTCCTCGCCGGAGCAGAAGCGGTGGTACCTGCGATGGCCATGGTCGACACGATCACCGACGAGCACGGGAACCCCGCCGACCGCGACAGCCTGCGCAGCGTGCAGACGCCGCAGGGCTTCGACGCATCGGCACTGCGCCAGGTCCACGCGCCGAGACCGGAGGCCACCGACGACGCCACCCTCGTGGTCGCGGCAGGAGGCCGGTTCCGGCAGGTCACCGGGGAACGTTGGAACTTCAAGATCACCGAGCCGGAGGACCTGCGCGTGGCCGAAGCGATCCTGGAGCGACGGCGATGAGGGTTCGAGTGGGTCAGGGGTTCGACGTCCACCCCTTCATCGAGGACCCCGATCGTCCGCTCGTGCTCGGCGGCGTCACCTTCGAGAGCGATCGGGCTCTGCGTGGCCACAGCGACGCCGACGTGATCGCCCACGCCTGCACCGACGCCCTGCTCGGCGCGGCCGGCCTCGGCGACATCGGCGAGCACTTCTCCGACACCGACCCACGATGGGCTGGCGCCGACAGCGTGGCCATGCTCGCCGAGGCCACCCGGCGGGTGCGTGAGGCGGGGTGGGAGCCAGGCAACGTCGACGCCTCGGTGGTCACCGACCACCCCAAGCTCGCTCCGGCCAAGGCCTCGATGCAGGAGAAGCTCTCCGCGGCCGTGGGTGCGCCGGTCACCGTCAAGGGCCGGCGACCCGAGGGGCTCGGCTCGCTGGGCCGGGGCGAAGGGGTGGCCTGCTGGGCGGTGGCGGTGGTGACCAGACCGTGATGGCGGCCAGCAGAGGTGAGATCGTGACGTACCCGTCGAGGACAGGACCCCGCAGATGAGCTCAGGCAGAGGATCGGGAGGTGGCCGCCGAGGCGCGGGCCGCGGCGGCTCAGCCGGTGGCCGAGGCGCGGGAGCGCCCAGGGGCGGCGGCCGGGGCCAGACAGGAGCGGGGGGCAAGGGCGGCAAGGGCAGGTCGACCGGACGCGGTCCGCGCAACCCGTTGGGCCAGATGGGTCCCCAGGCATCTGCTCCACGCCGCTCCACCAACGAGGGGCTCGGCGGTGAACAGGTCGAAGGCCGGCAGGCGGTGCGCGAGCTGCTCCTGGCCAACCGGCGCGACACCCGTGAGATCTGGATGGCTGCCGACCTGGATCCGGCGCCGGTCCTCTCCGACATCCGCGAACTGGCAGCCGAGGCACGCGTGGTGATCAAGGAGGTCGGGCGGAACAAGCTCGACGCCGCCGCGCGCACCGATGCACCCCAGGGGGTGATCGCGTTCGCCCGGCCGCTGCCCGACGTCGACCTCGAGTACCTGCTCCGTCCCGGTCCCGGCGGCGAGCAGCCGTTCCTGTTGCTGTCGGACGGGATCACCGATCCGGGCAACCTCGGTGCTCTGCTCCGCTCCGCGGAGTGCGCGGGGGTCACCGGGGTGGTTCTTCCGCGTCACCGCGCCGTCCACATAACGCCCACCGTCGCCAAGGCTGCAGCCGGTTCGGTGGAGCACCTGCCGATGGCCCTGGTGGGTGGCATGCCCAAGACCATCCAGGAGCTCCAGAAGGCCGGCGTGACGGTGATAGGGCTCGACGAGCGCGGCGATCGCACGCTCTGGGACCTCACCGTCGGATCGGGGCCGGTGGCCCTCGTTCTCGGCGCCGAAGGCCCGGGCCTGGCCCGGCTGGTCAGGGAGCGATGCGACGAGGTGGTGTCGATCCCCATGCGCGGCCGGCTCTCGAGCCTCAACGTGGCCACCGCCGGCGCCCTGGCCTGCTTCGAGGTGGCCCGCTCCCGCCGTTGACCGTCGGGCCCCGAACCGACGGCCGGTCCGTGGATCAGGCTTCGGAGACGTGGGCGCGGTTTCCGCCCTTGGCCTTGGCCGCGTAGAGGGCGTTGTCGGCCAGGGCCAGGATCTCGTCGGCCGAGATGGGCTCCCGCACGAGGGCGACGCCGATGGAGATGCCGATCTCGACCGGGTGCCCGTCGGCGTCGAACGGCTCGCTCGTGGCGGCGATGAGCCTCTCGGCGAGGGCCATCGCCGCCTCTGCGTCGGGCACGTTTCGCATCAGCACGGTGAACTCGTCGCCGCCCAGGCGGGCCAGTTCATCGCCCGTGCGCAACGCCTTGCGGAGCCGGCCGGCCACCTCGACCAGCACCCGGTCTCCGGTCTGGTGTCCGTAGGTGTCGTTCACGGGCTTGAACGAGTCGAGGTCGCAGAAGGCCACGGCGATGTTCTCCTCGCCGATGGACAGGGCTTCGGCCAGGCAGTCGCGGAAGCTGATCCGGTTGGCGACCCCGGTGAGGCTGTCGTGACCGGCGATGTGGATGAGGCGCTGGTGCTCCGCCCATCGCCGGACCGCCAGCTGTGCGTAGCGGGCCTGGACCTCCAGCCCGGCGCTCTCGCCCAGCTGAGGCGGCCCGGGTGCCGTGCGCCAGACGGAGAGCACGGCGCGCACCCGTCCTTCGGTGTCCTCGACCGGGACGCACCAGATGGCCTGGTAGCCGGGGTCCTCGGCCGCGAGCCGGGCCCGGGGCGGGAGGTCGGCGACGGTGGCGAAGACCGGTCGACCCTCCAGTGCAGCCTGGCGCCACGGCCCTTCGTCGATGGGGGCGCACGACCGCGGCACTCCGGTGCCGTCGGCGCCGAGGAACCGCGACCCGTCGAAGCCGTGGTGCAGGAGGGCGCCCTGGGCGAAGAGCGCCAGCCTGATCGATTCGCACAGTGGGGCGGCGACATCGGGGAACGGCTGGGATGAGAGCAGGGCCTCGAGGAACAGGTTGAAGTGGTGGTTGTGGCTCCAGCCTCGAAGCCGGAACACGGTTCCGTCGAAGTCGCCGATGTCGCTGAGCTCGGTGTAGCGCATCGCCCCGATCTCCAGCCAGATCGGCTGGCCGTCGGGCCTGAGCGCCTCGAACACGATGGGAAGGTTCAGGGTTCCGCTGGTGGCCTCGTCCATCTCCGCGAAGGCGGTGAGGGCACGCTCCCGGTCGCCGGGAGCGATGAACTGGATCATGTTGTGGCCGACGAGGTCGGCGGGAAGCCAGCCGCTCAGCTGGTGGACCGAGGTGCTCGCGTAGGTGATCGTGCCCTCGGCGTCGATGATCACGAAGGAGTGGGCGGTGGCATCGACGATGGCGCGGCTGAGCGAGGCTGGCAGCGACCCCGAACCAAGGGTCGACTCGTTGGCGTCGTCTTCCATTGCCCGTCGTGCTCCTCCCCGACACGAGAGATTAGGTCGTTGCGGGCCGCGAATGCCACGGAACGCGTTCGATTCGCACGCGGAGTGGTGTGCGGTGCTCGCCGGCCAGGTGTCGGGGAGGGGAGCGAGGGGCTCGACCGAGGCGTAGCTTGGTTCGATGGCCCGTGGTCGTACCGTCTCTCAGCTGGTGGTCCGTCACGAGCAGGGCGACGCCAAGCGCGGCCCTGATCGACTGGTGGTCGAGGAGCCGCTCGAGATCCGCCTCGACGGCGTGAAGGTGGCTACCACCATGCGCACCCCGGGCGACGACTACGAGCTGGCCGTCGGCTTCTGCCACACCGAGGGGCTCCTCTCGGGTGCTCCGGTGCGGAGGGTCCGGTACTGCGCCACCGGCTCGGCCATGGAGACGGCGTTCAACGTGGTCACGGTGGACACCGGTGGGGTGGCGCCCGTCCCCGCTCCTCGCCTCACCACCACGACGTCGTCGTGCGGGTGGTGCGGCACCGATGCGATCGACGACGTGGCCGCCAGGGTCGTGCCCCTCGAAGCCGTCCGGACCTTCCCGGCCGACGTCTTGATCGCGGTGCCGGAGAAGGTGAGGGCGGCTCAGGAGCTGTTCGACCTCACAGGTGGCGTCCACGCCGCGGCGGCCTTCGACGGGGCCGGAGACCCCTTGATCGTGAGAGAGGACATCGGCCGGCACAACGCGGTCGACAAGGTGGTGGGCAAGCTCGTGCTCGACGGTCGGCTGCCGGCCTCAGACCTGGGCCTGTTCGTCAGCGGCCGGACGAGCTTCGAGATCATCCAGAAGGCGTGGGCGGCAGGCATGCCGGCGGTGGTCTCGGTGAGCGCCCCGTCGTCGTTGGCGGTGGAGGCAGCTCGCCGGGCCGGGATCATGCTGGCGGGCTTCGCCCGGCCCGGACGGCTCAACGTGTACACGCCATGACCACCCCCGCGCCCCGTCGCCGTCCCGAGGTTGACCCCGAATCTGACCTCGTCGTGGGCGGCCCGGAGGTGGCGGCTGCGGGGCCCGGTTCGATCAGGTCGACCGTCGATCAGGTCCGCACCCACCTGGGTGCCGGGCGGGCAGCCCGCCTGCTCCTGAAGATCAACCAACCCGACGGGTTCGACTGCCCGGGTTGCGCCTGGCCCGAACCGGCCGACGGCGGACACCTCGAGTTCTGCGAGAACGGGGCCAAGGCCCTGGCCGAGGAGGCCACGGTCCGGCGTTGCGGGCCGGAGCTGTTCGCCGAGTGGTCGGTGGCGGAACTGTCGACGCAGAGCGACCACTGGCTCGGGCAGCAGGGACGCCTCACCCACCCGATGCACCTGGCCGAGGGAGACACGCACTACCGGCCGGTGTCGTGGGGGGATGCGTTCGGGATCGTGGCGCGCGAGCTCGGCCGGGCCAGGCAGCAGAGCCCCGACCGGGCCGTCTTCTACACCTCGGGCCGGACCAGCAACGAGGCTGCGTTCCTGTACCAGCTCCTGGTGCGCCGCTTCGGCACCAACAACCTGCCCGACTGCTCGAACATGTGCCACGAGTCGAGCGGCGTGGCCCTCACCCAGACCATCGGCATCGGCAAGGGAAGCGTCACCCTCGACGACGTCCACCGCGCCGAGCTGATCGTGGTGGTCGGCCAGAACCCCGGAACCAACCACCCGCGGATGCTCACCGCCCTCGAACGGGCGAAGGAGCACGGTGCCCGCATCGTGGCGGTCAACCCCCTGCCGGAGGCCGGCCTGCTCGGGTTCCGGAACCCGCAGAAGCTCCGTGGCCTGCTGGGGCGGGGCTCGCAGCTCGCCGACCAGTTCGTGCAGGTGAAGGTGGGGACCGACCTGGCGCTGTTCCAGTGGATCAACAAGCGGCTGGTCGACCTGGACCGGGAGCGCGGCGGTGTGATCGACCGGGCGTTCGTGGCCTCGGACACGTCGGGGCTAGACGAACTGGTCGACCACCTCGACCGCCTGGACGGTGAGCAGCTCATCGCAGCTGCCGGGGTGCCGCCCGCCGAAGCTGAGGAACTGGCCCAGGCGTTCGCCTCCAGCGAGCGCACCATCGTCTGCTGGGCGATGGGCATCACCCAGCATCGCCAAGCGGTCGCCACCATCCGCGAGATGGTCAACACGCTCCTCTTGCGGGGGAGCATCGGCCGCACCGGCGCTGGTGTGTGCCCGGTCCGGGGTCACTCCAACGTCCAGGGCGACCGCACCATGGGCATATGGGAGCGCCCACCGGCGGCCTTCCTCGATGCCCTGGAGGCGGAGTTCGGCTTCCGTCCGCCTGCCGACCACGGCCACGACGTGGTCGGTGCCATCGAGGCGATGCTCCGGGGCGAGGTCGACGTCTTCATGAGCATGGGCGGCAACTTCCTCTCGGCCTCGCCCGACACCGCGGCAACCGCTCGAGCTCTGACGAACACCCGGCTCACCGTCCAGGTCTCCACCAAGCTCAACCGCTCCCACCTCGTCACCGGCCGCGAAGCGCTGATCCTCCCGTGCCTCGGTCGCACCGAGATCGACCGCACCGGTGGCCGTCTGCAGCGGGTCACGGTCGAGGACTCGATGAGCGTGGTCCACGCTTCTCAGGGTCGCCTGCCACCGGCGTCGGAGCACCTCTTGAGCGAGGTCGACATCGTGGCGCGCCTCGGCGCTCTGCTCGAGGACGACCGCCGAGCCGCGGGAGCCGACGACGGTGCCGGCCCGGACTGGTCGGGCATGGCGGCCGACTACGACCGCATCCGTGACCACATCGAGGCCGTGATCCCCGGGTTCACCGACTTCAACCGTCGGGTGTCGGAGCCCCGCGGCTTCGTGTTGCCCCACCCACCCCGCGACGGTCGAGAGTTCCCCACCGACGACGGCCTAGCCCACCTGACCGTCAACCACTTCGTGCCCGACCACGTGCCCATCGGGCGGCTGCTCCTCCAGACCCTTCGCTCCCACGACCAGTTCAACACCACGATCTACGGCCTCGACGACCGCTACCGGGGGATCGCGAGCGGCCGCAGGGTGGTGTTCGTCCACGCCGAAGATCTGCACGAGCTGGGGTTCGCCGACGGCGATCGGGTCGACGTGGTGAGCGAGTGGCGCGACGAGGTCGACCGTCGGATCGACGACTTCCGCCTGGTGGCGTACCCGGTGGCCCGAGGCACCTGCGCCGCCTACTTCCCCGAGGCCAACGCCCTGGTGCCCCTCGGCTCGTATGCCGAGGAGAGCCGGACGCCCACCTCCAAGTCGGTCGTGGTGCGCTTCGAGCATCGCTGAGGCGGCTGTCGACGCCGCAAAAGCGGTGTCTTTACTCGGGGTTTTCGGCGGGCGGTGGTAGCTTCTCCGTCCGCCGTGGACCGCCACGGCCACTTGACCAGGGGAACCGACGATGGCCGAAACCTCCAGCACCGACCAGCCGTGGCTCGGCGACGCCTGTTCGCTCGTCGACGCCTTCAGGAGCGGCGATCGATCGCCCCGGGAGGAGTTGGAGGCCACCCTGGCCGCCATCGAGTCCAGCGACCTCAACGCCTTCTCCCACATCGATCCCGAACGGGCCCGCAGAGCGGCCGACGAGGCCGACGTGAACAAGCCGTTCGGTGGCGTGCCGTTCGCCATCAAGGAGCTCGACGAGGTCGAGGGCTGGCCCGACACCGGGGCGTCGCTCGTGTTCAAGGACCGCAAGGCCACCCACACCTCCTGGGCGATCGAGCGGGTGCTGGGCGACGGCGGCGCCGTACCCGTCGGTCTGACCACCGCCAGCGAGTTCGGCGGGCTCAACGTGAGCGTCACGAAGCTCAACGGCGTCACCCACAACCCGTGGCAGCACGGGCGCACCGCTGGTGGATCCTCGGGCGGCGCTGCCACCGCGGTGGCGGGCGGCCTGGTGAGCCTGGCCAGCGGGGGCGACGGCGGAGGCTCCATCCGCATCCCTGCCGGCTACACGGGCCTCCTCGGCTTCAAGGGCACCTACGGGCGGATCTCGCGTGGGCCGCGTGCTCCGTTCCGCCCGGGTACCGTGGTACCCGGCAACCTCGCCCGCTCGGTGCGCGACGCGGCCCGATACTTCGACGTGGCCGCCGGAGTGGACCCCCGCGACCCCACGAGCCTCCCGTCGCACGGCCACTGGGAGGCCGACCTCGGCACCAACGACCTGAAGGGCCGGAGGTTCGCGGTGGTGCCCGCCCTGGGTGGGGTGACCCTCGAGACGGGCGTGGAGGAGAACCTCCGTCGTTGGGCCGACGACCTGGCCGCCGCCACCGGAATGGTTCAGGTCGAGCACGACCTGCAGACCCCGAACCTGGCCGCCATGTGGATGATGGGCAACCTCTCCACCCTGCTCCCCGAGCTGGGCGATCGTTGGCCCAGCTGCGCCAAGGACCTGACCGACGAGGTCGCGTTGGGCGTCTACCTGTCCCAAGCGCTCTACAACCTGGAATCGGCGGCGGTGGCCGAGGCCCAGCGACTGGAGCTGCACGAGGCCATGGCCAGCGCGTTCGAAGAGGTCGACTTCATCGTCGCCTCCACCAACCCCGGCCCTGCGTTCAAGGCCGAGAGCTCCAAGTCGGCCGACGTCGACATCATGGACAAGGTGCTCGGCAACGCGGCCGCCCGGCTGGGGCTGAGGGGCGCGCTCACCGGCGTCAGCATGGTGAGCGGCGCGTTCCACAAGCTGCCCCGCAAGCTGGTGGAGACCATGGAGGCGAAGTTCCCCGAACTGGTGGCCATGGGCGGTCTCACCATCGCGTCGAACGTCTACGGCAACCCGGCGGTGTCCATCCCGGCCGGTCTGGTGAACGGCCTGCCCGTCGGTGCCCAGGTGCTGGCGCCACATCACCGCGACGGCCTGCTGTTCGACGTCGCCCTAGCAGCGGAGCAATCGATGCCGTGGCCCCAGGTGGCACCGTCGGTCACCGGCGCAGGCGAGGTCATCCCGACGCGCTGAACGTCGCTCCGGCCGGGTTGTTTGCCTGCTCCGAGATTCGGTCAGCCCACCGTCAGGAACCCGCTCCACCGGAGCGGCGGGCCTCCAGCACCGAGATGAGGTGGTCCATGGCTGCGGCGGCCTCCTCGGGGCGGGTGTCGTGGCCCGCGGCCTGATCGGTGACCACCGCGAACCCGAGGCCCTGCATGGCCGCGGCCACCAGCACCGGGGTGAACAGCTCCGGGTCGAGTTGGTAGTCGCCGAGCAGCCGTTCGAGGCGCTCGACCTGGACGGTGCGCACCGCCTTGGCCATGGCGGCGATCTCGGCTCTCAGGGCGGAGCGGTGGTTGGCCGCCGCCAGCAGCTCCACGAAGAGGGCGGTGCCGCGCTGGTCGGACACGATCCTCCACCAGCTGCGCAGCGGCTCGTCGGAGTCGAGGGCCGCGGCCATGCGCTCCACCGCCCCGTCGCTGCGCCGCCGCAGCACCGCCACCATGAGATCGTCGATGGTCGGGAAGTAGTAGTGGAGGTGCGGGGCCTGCATGTCGACCCGCCCCGCGACCCCTCGCGAGGTGACAGCGGCGTAGCCACCTTCGAGGATCAGCTCCTCGGTTGCGTCCAGGATCCGTTCGCGCTTGGCCTGGGTAGATGCCCGTGGCCGTCTCGTCTGAGCCATGGTTCCGATCATCGGCCGAACGCTGGACCCGGCCGGGAAGAGGGTACTTGTAACGATCGTTAAAACTAGCTAGAAAACCCCGCATGGGTGAACTAGATGGCAAGGTCGCGGTCATAACCGGTGCTGGGTCCGGCATGGGTCGGGCCGCTGCAGAGGTGTTCGTGCGCGAGGGAGCGAAGGTGCTCGCCGCCGATCGCAGCGGGGCCCAGGAGGAGACCGCGGCCGCCCTCGGCGACGCGGCCAGTCCGTTCCAGGTCGACGTCTCCGACGAAGCGCAGGTCGAGGCCATGTTCGGCGCCGCGGTCGATGCCTTCGGCAAGGTCGACGCGGTGCTCAACGTCGCCGGCATCGCCGGTGCGTCGCCCCTGGCCGATCTGACCGTGGAGGACTTCGACCGCTTCATCGGCGTCAACCTCACCGGCGTGATGCTCGGCACCAAGCACGGCATCCGCACCATGCTGCCCACCGGCGGCGGGGTGATCCTCAACTGGTCGTCCACCGGCGGAATGAACGGATCCCGCCTGCCCACCGCGGCCTACTCGGCCTCGAAGGCGGGCGTGATCTCGCTCACCAAGGCGGCTGCCATCGAGTACGGCGGCCAGGGCATCCGGGCCAACACGATCTGCCCGGGGTTCGTCGAGACGGCCATGTCGGGCGGCAAGGGTGCGTCGGAGCGGTTCCCGGCCCTGGTGGGCGCCATTCCGCTCGGGCGAGGCGGCCAGCCCGAAGAGGTGGGCGAGCTGGCTTCGTTCCTCGCGTCCGACCGTGCCACCTACATCACCGGATCGCTGATCGCGATCGACGGCGGCAGCACCTGCATGCTGCCCAGCTGACCAGGAGAACCACAGATGTCCACCGCCACCGAGCCCGCCGTGCACTTCGACCCCTACGACGTCGCCATCAACGCCGATCCGTACCCGGTCTACGAACGCCTCCGCGAGGAGGCGCCGATCTACCACAACGCCGAGTACGACTTCTGGATGTTGAGCCGCCACGCCGACGTCGAGCAGGCCCTCGTCAACTGGAAGACCTTCAGCAGCACCAAGTCCGACATCCTCGACATCATCCGGGCCGGCTTCGACCTTCCCGGCGGCGTCATCCTCTTCGAGGACCCACCCGTCCACACCATGCACCGGGGCCTGATGTCCCGCATCTTCACGCCTCGCCGCATGGCCGAGCTGGAGGACGAGGTCCGGGCCTACTGCGTGGCCTGCCTCGACCCGCTGGTGGGCGAGCCCCGCTTCGACATCATCGAGAAGCTCGCCCGGATGCTGCCGATGAAGGTCATCAGCATGCTCCTCGGCATCCCCGAGCAGGACCAGGAGGCGGTTCGGGACAAGACCGACGACAACCTCCGGACCGAGCCGGGCAAGCCCATGGAGATCGCGGAGGAAGACGTCGCCAGCGGAGCGATGTTCGAGGACTACATCGACTGGCGCCGGGAGCATCCCGCCGACGACCTGATGACGCTCCTCCTCAACGCCGAGTTCGAGGATGAGACGGGCACCACCCGCAAGCTCACCCGCCAGGAGGTCTCCACCTACACAGCGGTCCTAGCCGGCGCAGGCAACGAGACCACCGGGCGGCTCATCGGCTGGCTCACCAAGCTCATGGCCGAGCACCCCGATCAACGACGGGCCGTCCGCGAAGACCGATCGCTGCTCGGCAAGGTCATCGACGAGACCCTCCGCTTCGAGCCCACCGGCCACGCCACCGCCCGCTACGTCACCGAGGACGTCGAGTACTACGGCACCACAGTTCCGGCCGGTAGCCCGATCCTGCTCTCGCTGGCGTCGGCCAACCGCGATCCTCGCCGCTACGAGAACGCCGGCGTCTACGACGTCCACCGCGACGACGTGCAGCACCTCACGTTCGGCTACGGGCTCCACTACTGCCTCGGCGCCAACCTGGCCCGGCTCGAGGGTCGGGTGGCCCTCGACGAGATGCTCAACCGCTTCGGTGACTGGGACGTCGACCCGTCCGGCATGCGGCTGTTCCCCACCTCCACGGTTCGGGGCTGGGAGGCCATGCCCGTGGTGGTCGGCTGATCGTCATGGGCTGACCGTCACCGACCGACAGCCACGGACCGACCGCCAGCGGCTGATCGGCGGACCGTGAGGCTGATCGGCCGCCGTCGGGGTGAGGATGCCATCATCGGGGCAACGCAGCTCGGCCTCGAGGAGGCTCCGTGACCGACGTCGACCACTTTCGAAGCAACGGTTGGCTCTTGACACCGACGCTCGACGCCGCAGGGCTGGCCGCGCTGCGGTCGTGGGTCGACGAGATCGCAGGGTGGCCCGACGACGGTGACGGGTGGATGCACCACCGGGAGATGACGAGTCACGGTCCGGCGCTGTGTCGTAGCGAGAACCTGATCCCGTTCCACGAGGGGCTGCGCCACCTGCTCACCTCGGGCGCGATGTTGGAGACCGCCTCGGCCCTGCTGGACGAGCCGGCCGTCCTCTACAAGGAGAAGGTCAACTACAAGCTCCCCGGTGGTGCCGGCTACTCGCCGCACCAGGACGCACCGGCGTACCCCTTCATCGACGCCCACGTCTCGTGCATGGTGGCGATCGATGACGCCACCGTCGACAACGGCTGCCTGGAGGTCGTCGCCGGCCACCACCACGATCTGATGCCCACCGACGACAGCGGCTGCGTCCGAGCCGACGTCGTCGAGTCGCTCGCGTGGGAGCCGGTGGAGGTCCAGGCCGGGTCCACGCTGTGGTTCCACTCGCGAACCCCGCATCGGAGCGGCCCCAACCGATCCTCGCTGCCGCGGCGGGCGCTGTACCCCACCTACAACGCACTGTCGGAGGGCGACCTGCGCGCCGACTACTACCGGGAGAAGCTGGCCCGCTTCACCTCAGCGGGCGGGCGCGCCGACGGCAAGGTCCAGGTGTCGCTGATCGACGACTTCCAAGGCCTGTCCGTCCGGTGAGCAGACCGACGGAGACGCCCGCCGCCTCGTCGGTCGACGACGTGTTCGTCCTCTTCGCGGACTTCGCCGGCCAGCGCTACGACGAGGACGTCACCCAGCTGGACCACGCGCTGCAGACGGCTGCGCTGGCCAGGAGCGAAGGGGCTCCTGACGAGCTGGTGGCGGCCGCGCTGCTCCACGACGTGGGTCACCTGCTGGCCCTGCGCGACCTGGCTTCCGGCCGTGGCGACGACGCGGCTGGGTCGGATCGGGCCGGGCCGGGAGCCGGAGTCGACCTTCACCACGAAGCCCGCGGTGCCCGTTGGCTCGCCCGCCTCTACCCCGCGGCGGTGACGGGGCCGATCGCGCTGCACGTGGCGGCCAAGCGGTACGTGTGCTCGGTCGACCCCGGCTACCACCACACCCTGTCGAGCGGCTCCAGGGCCAGTCTGGCGCGGCAGGGAGGTCCGATGAGCTCCGACGAG
The DNA here is from genome assembly GCA_012513855.1 of Acidimicrobiales bacterium. Lineage (GTDB taxonomy): Bacteria > Actinomycetota > Acidimicrobiia > Acidimicrobiales > Iamiaceae > Aquihabitans. The sequence continues at coordinate 3,578 of JAAZBK010000401.1, read as the reverse complement.
GTTGCCCGCTTCGAGGCCAACCCCGCCCACGTCGAGGCGGTGGCCCTGCGGCGCTGGGACGACTCGGGCAAGGTCACCGAGGTGGTCGAGGTCCCACCGCTGTCGGCCTACCGACCGCTGCTGGAGCGGCTGGCGCGACCCTGAAGGGACCGGGCGGTGGCCCGTGGGCCGCGCCGGATCCTCCGTCGGGCGTAGTAGGACTCACCCCATGGACCGATCTGACGTGTTGTGGTCGCCGCCTGCCGACGTGCTCGACACCTCGGCAATCGGGCGGTTCGTGCGTTGGCTGGAGACTCGGGGCCACGGACCCTTCGCCGGCTACCACCAGCTGTGGAGCTGGTCGGTCGACGACCTCGACGGCTTCTGGGGTGCGGTGTGGGATCACTTCGCCGTCGACGGCGGCCGGCGGGCGGGGCGGGCCCTGGAGAGCGAGACCATGCCCGGCGCCCGGTGGTTCCCGGGCAGCACGCTCAACTACGCGGCCGAGGCGTTCCGACGGGCCGACGGCGGTGCCGAAGCCGTCATCTCCCGCGTCCAGGGCGAACCGGACCGGCGGCTGACGTTCGACGACCTGGCCGCCGAGGTGGCCCGCTGCCAGGCCGGCCTCCGCAGCCTCGGAGTCGGACGGGGCGACGCGGTGGTCGGTTACGTCGGCAACCGGGTGGAGGCGCTCGTCGCCTTCCTCGCCGCTGCCGGTCTGGGTGCGGTCTGGGCATCGTGCCCGCCCGAGTTCGGTGTCACCGGTGCGGTGGCGCGGCTCGGTCAGGTGGAGCCCAAGGTGGTGGTGGCCACCGCCGGCTATCGCTACGGAGCCAAGCTCATCGACCGTCGTGACGACCTGGATCGCATCGTCGACGGCATCGGCACCCGACCCTCCGTGGTGCTGGTCGACGTACCCGGCATCGAGCGTCCCTCCTCGGTGAGCTCCGCAGGTGCCGTCGTCTCGTGGTCCGATCTGCTCTCGGTCGTTCCGGGGCTGGGACCGTCCGACCTGGTGGCCGAGCCGGTGCCCTTCGACCACCCGCTCTACGTGCTCTTCAGCTCGGGCACCACCGGGCCGCCCAAGGCAATCGTCCACGGCCACGGTGGGATCGTCGTCGAGCACATCAAGGCCCTGGCCCTCCACCTCGACCTCGGTCCCGGCGACCGGTTCTTCTGGTTCTCGACCACCGGCTGGATGATGTGGAACTTCCTGGTGTCGGGCCTGCTCGTCGGGTCGACCATCGTGCTCTTCGACGGGGACCCGGGCTCCGACGACCTCGACGTGCTGTGGGCCATGGCCGCGGAGCTGGGCATCTCCTTCTTCGGGACCAGCGCGCCGTTCCTGCTCACCTGCCGCGACCGGGGACTAGATCCCTCCGGGACCCACGACCTCACCTCGGTGCGCGGGGTCGGTTCCACGGGCGCACCCCTGCCTGCCGAGGGCTTCCGCTGGGTCTACGAGCACGTGAGCCCCACCGGTCTGCTGTCGTCGATCAGCGGGGGAACCGACGTGTGCACGGCCTTCCTCGGAGCGGTGCCGTTACTGGCCGTGCGCGCCGGTCGCATCCCGTGCCGCCTGCTCGGTTGCGCCGTCGAGTCGCTGGGGACCGACGGTGAGCCGGTGCGCGACGAGCCGGGGGAACTGGTGGTCACGCGACCGATGCCGTCGATGCCGGTCGGCTTCTGGAACGACCCCGACGGGAGCCGGTACCGGGCCGCCTACTTCGAGGAACGGCCGGGGATCTGGACGCACGGAGACTGGATCTCCATCGCCGACGACGGATCGTCGGTGATCTCGGGCCGCTCCGACGCCACCCTCAACCGCGGCGGGGTGAGGCTGGGCACCGCGGAGCTGTACTCGTTGGTCGAGGACCGGGCCGAGGTCGAAGACTCCCTGGTCGTCCACCTCGAGGACCCCGCGGGTGGCCCGGGCGAGCTGATCCTCTTCGTCGTACCCGGCCCGGGCCACGAGTTGACCGACGACGACATCGCCCTGCTGAAGGCCGACATCCGTGCCGACCTGTCTCCCCGACACGTCCCCGACGAGGTCCACGTGGTCGGCGGGATCCCGCGCACCCGCTCCGGCAAGAAGATCGAGGTCCCGGTGAAGCGCATCCTGCTGGGTGCCGCCACCTCCGACGTCGTCGGCCCCGATGCCCTCACCGACGCTTCCCTCCTGGCCCCCTTCGAGGACCTGGCCCGCCGGCGAGGCACCTGAAAGTTCCTGGACGACGAGCGTCTCTGGGGCACCCCTATCCGGCATCTTGAGAGTGGTGGCGTGCCGCGAGGACGCGACACTTGCCGGCGTGCCTGCTCCTGACCCGGCCCAGTACGACTCCTTCGCGGCCCAGTACGAGGAACACTCGGCCGAGGCGCCGTACAACGCGCTCTACGACCGCCCAGCGACGCTCCGCCTGCTCGGCGACGTCAGCGGCAAGCGCGTGCTCGACGCAGCGTGCGGCCCCGGGCACTACGTGGAACGACTGCTCGCCCAGAACGCCGAGGTCGTCGGTTGCGATGCCTCGCCGGCGATGATCGACCTCGCCCGGAAGCGTGCCGGCGATGGCGTCGACCTTCGCGTCCACTCGCTCGACGATCCGTTCACCTGGGTCGAGAGCGCAACGTTCGACGTCGTGCTGTGCGCGTTGGCGTACCACTACGTCACGAATCGGGTCGGCTTCCTCCGCGAGGCCCGACGCATGCTCGAGCCGGACGGGAGACTGCTGATCAGCACCCACCACCCCACTGCCGACTGGGTCCGGCTGGGTGGCTCCTACTTCCACCACGGGCCGGTCACCGAGACCTGGAGCAAGGGGTGGGAGATCACGGCCTGGCGGATGCCGCTGACGCGACTCACCGAAGAGTTCACGTCGGCCGGGTTCGTGATCCAACGCCTCGTCGAGCCTGCACCCGATCCCGCGATGGAGCACTCGCACCCGGAGACGTTCGAGCGGCTGTCGAACGAGCCCGCCTTCATCCTGTTCGAGCTCGGCAAGCGCAACGAGGTCTGAACCGCGTCGCACCGCTGCGTTCACGGGGTGACGGGGCCGGTCCGAGGGCTCACGCTCTTGGAGGGTGGGCTGGTTGCGCTACGACCGGCTCTTCATCGATGCCCCGAGTAACCAGAGATCGGCCGTCCGGATGTCGAGAGGTTGGAGCCCGCGGTGGGAATCGAACCCACGACCTGCCGCTTACAAGGCGGCTGCTCTGGCCAACTGAGCTACACGGGCGTGACCTGACGGACGCCCGATCGTAGGCGCGGGAGCGCAGCCCGCCCCGACGGGATCCGAGGAGCCCGGGTCGAGCGCGCCTACTGGGTCGGGAGCGGTGTGTTTGCCAGATAGCGCTGGTCGGGCGCTCTCATCGCTTTGGCGTCGGCGAAATCCCAGGGCTTGCGCAGCGGTGGCCCCGAGGTCGCCCAGCGGCTTCGTCGATGCCGTCGCTGGTTCGCTGTTCACTGGGGCTGCTGATTTCATCGAAAGGGGTTGCAAGGGCAGCGGAGGGATGTTTAGTATCGAACACATGTTCGTAGATGAGGCGGAGAAGGCGGAACCGGGTGATCCTCCGATGGCCCGGTTGAAGGCGATCGAAGACGA
>JAAZBK010000400.1 GCA_012513855.1 Acidimicrobiales bacterium | reverse complement strand
TCGTCGGTCTCACCTTCGGGTGGCTCCTCGGCGGTGACGGCGGCCTGGCGGGTCCAGGTGCAGGACTCGCCGTTCTGCACGTTCCGGTAGGTCCCGGGCGCCACGTCGAGGTTGGTGCCGTCGCCGAAGCTCTCGGCGTCGGGTGGCGTGGTGCCGGTCTTGGCCACGTACTCGGGAGACTCGGAGAACCCGATCATCACCCGGCCACGGTCGATGGCACCCGATCCGAGCTGCTCGACCCAGTGGGCCCGGCCCTTGGCATCGGGTTCACGCTCCAGGATGTTCTGGTAGACGAGGTCGACGAACTCTCCGTCGTCGAGCTCGCCGTACCGCTCGATGAACTCGTCGGAGCCGGCGAAGAACTGCGACACGTCTCCGAGCGGTTCACCACCGAGCAGCTGATCGACCCAGAACTGCAGTCCCTTGAGGTCTGGGTCTCGCAGGAAGTAGGCGGAGTACAGGCGGTCGGCCTGCCCCTGGGCCACGGCTGGGTCTGTGGCGGCCCCGGCGGGGGAGCTGAGCCCCAAGGTGCTGAGCAGCACCACTGCGGCGATGGCAAGAAGTCGTTTCATGCGTTCCTCGTCTCGTGGATCCGGATCGCCCGCTGCCCGCAGCCTGGCACGTCGAAACACCTGATGGGCATCACCCCACCGCCCGGGCCCCACCCGGCCACCGCCCGGCGTCAGGCCCAGGGCAGGTCGAGCCGGCGCAGTGCGTCTCGCGAAGCCGACTGCACCGGGTCCCACATCGGGGTGATCGACGGGGCGTAGGCGAGGTCCAGGTTGACGACGTCGGCCACCCTCATGCCCGCCGTGATCGCGGTGGCCATGGTGTCGATCCGCTTCCCCACCCGGTCGGCCCCGACGATCTGGGCACCGATGACACGACCGGTGCCGCGTTCGGCGAGGACCTTGCACAGCACCGGTTCGGCACCCGGGAAGTAGCCGGCCCTGCTCGTGGTGTTCGACGTGCCCACCACCACCTCGATCCCCACCGCCCGGGCCTGCCCGACGTCCAGTCCCGTGCGCGCCACCTCGACCTCGCACACCCTGGTCACGGCGGTGCCGACCACGCCGGGGAAGGTGGCGTATCCGCCGCCCAGGTTGACCCCGGCCACCACGCCCGACTTGTTGGCGACGGTGCCGAGGGCGATGTGAACCCGCTCCCGGCTCACGAGGTGGAAGGTGTCGGCGCAGTCGCCCGCCGAGTAGACGCCGTCGACGCTGGTGCGCTGACGGTGGTCGACGGTGATGGCGCCGCGTACCCCGGTGGCGATCCCGGCGTCGGCAGCCAGCGCAGAGTTTGGCGTGACGCCCAGACCGAGGATCACGAGATCGGCCTCGAGATCGCCGCCCGACGAGTGGACTACGTGGTCGCCGAAGCCGGTGACCTCGACCCCGCAGTGGGTCTCCACCCCGTAGCCCCGCAGGACCTCGACGATCCGGCCGCCGATCTCGGACTCCACCCCTCCCAGGGGGTGCCGTCCCCGTTCCACCAGGGTCACGTCGGCCTTGCGGTCGACGAACGCTTCGGCCATCTCCAGACCCACGTATCCGCCTCCCACCACCACCACCCGGCCGCAATCTCCCCGTTCGACCCGTTCCAGGAGGTCGGCGGCGTCGGTGAGGGTCTGGACCCCGCGGATCCACGGCGCGTCGATGCCCGGCAGATCGGGGCGGGTGGGACTGGCGCCGGTGGCGATGTGCAACAGGTCGAAGCCCATGGTGATGGTGCGGCCCTGCCCGATGGCCCGGACCTCCACCGTGCGCCGATCCAGGTCCACCCCCATGACCTCGTGGTCGATGCGCGCGTCGATGCGGTGCTTGTCGCGGAACTCCTGGGGCGTGCGCACCACGAGGTCGTCGAGCGATTCGACGGCGCCGCCCACCAGGTACGGGATGCCGCAGGCCGAGTACGAGGTGTAGCGGCCCTTCTCGAACACCACGATGTCGAGGTCGGATCTACCGCGCCGGGCGTTGGTGGCCGCGGTCATCCCCGCGGCGTCACCGCCGATGACGACGAGTCGCTCTGCCATCGAAGGGACGCTAATGGCCCGCGGCCCGGAGGCGCCGAAGAGCGACGCCCCCGTCCAACCGCTCAGGTACGTTTCCGGCAGCAGAGGGTGTCCGGAACGAGACGGGAGCTTCGGATGGGCCTGTTCAAGAACCTCAAGGCGATGGGTCAGCAGATCGCCACCAACATGGGCGGGACCCTCTCGGAGGAGCAGCTCGCGTCGCTGACCCCCGAACAGAGGGCGGCCTACGAGCAGGCGATGGGCTCGGCGGCCGGTGCAGCCGGTTCCCCGGCGACCGGGGCGGGCTCGAGCTTCGGGGCCGGCGGCCCGGCAGCGACGCCCGCTGCCGTCCCCGCCAACGCAGAGTACGACGAGCTCGTCGAGTCGCAACTCGCTTCCCGGGTCCTGTTCGGCCCAGCCGGCACGTTCCTCTACGGCGGCGATCCACGGGATCTCGGTCAGAGCCTGCACCAGACCCTTCAGAACGATGGGCTGATGGCCTACATGAAGACGAGCTGGAAGGCCACCGGGCCCCAGGCGAGAGCCGAGCAGGCCCGCAGCGAGATGCCGCCGCCCGAACCCGAGCTCGCCGACCCGGCCCAGCAGTTCCACCGCGAGTGGTCCCGGCGCGAGGAGGCCCGGGGCCCGTACCTCGCCCCGGCCCGCTTCCCGGTGCTCTTCTCCCGCATCGCCACACAGGTCGACGGAGCCGAAGAGGCGGTGCGCCGTCACCTGGCGGAATCGGGACTGGCAGGACGACCCGAGCTCGTCTTCGGCGTGTACCCGGTCCCCGCCCACATCGGCGGCGGTCTGACGCGGCGGAAGAAGCGCTACGTCGAGTGGGACGTCGTGCACGCCGCCACCGAGCCCCTGCCGGCTGCTCCCGAACCCGCTTCCACCTGGATCGCCGGACACGAGCGGTGGGTGGCCCGGGCGTCGGGCGAGCCGTCGGTGCTCGACGAGGATCTGGCCATCACGCTCCTCGCCGCGGCAGGCATCGGCCCGGAGCGATGCACCGGGGTCGCCCGTTCGTTCGTGTCGAGGACCGGCGGTGGAGGCGAGGGCGAACCGGCGTGGGCCGTCGCCGGCGTTGACGGCGTGAACGTCTTCCACCCGGCTGGCGGAGCGATGGCCGGCGCGCTGGACCAGCTGAGGTCGGCGCGGCCCATCGTCCTTGCTGCGGGACCACCCGCGGGCGTGCACGTACAGGTGCTCAACTGGAAGGCGATCGCCCTGGTGGTACAGCAGCGCACCGGCATCGCGTACCTGACGCCTTCGCCCTTCCCCTACCTGCCGAACACTCCCCAGGAGCTGCTCAAGGCCTACATCGACATCGTCGGCGTGAACCCCTTCGACAGCTACGCGACCAGCGTCTCCCAGGAGTCCACTCGGAGCATCCTCGACCGCGACCCGTCGAGCCGGTTCTCCAGCACGGGGCGCACCACCGGCACCAGCCAGGCGTGCGTCGACGGCAAGTCCCGGCCGCGCCTCACCTCAGGGTCGGTGGTGGTGGTGGCGTACCGGGACCGCCCGGAGTACGTCACCGGCCGCGAGCGGTGGGCCGCCTACGAGCGCGACGTGCTCCAGGCCCGGCTCGATCTCGGCACCGAGGCACGCGGCCCGGTGTCGGCCATGGAGTACGGCAGCCTCGGTTCGGGAGCTCGCCGGCTGATCCAGGGCGTGGAGATGCTGGCGGAGATCGCATCCGACGTCACCTCCGACGGGCCGGCGGACGAGGCACCCCACCGCTACTGCTGGCCTCCCACCGACGTCCGCTGACGGCTCAGAGCCAGGCGCCCTCGAGCTCGCCGCGGCGCTCTTCCCACTCCTCGGCGGTCATGGCGTAGCGGACGTGGTCCTCCCACACACCGTTGATCTCCAGGTAGCGCAAGGCTGTGCCCTCGTTGCGGAGGCCCAACTTGTCGACCACCCGGCGACTGGCGTGGTTCCGCGGGATGATCGAGACCTGGATCCGGTGGAGGTGGAGGTCCTCGAACGCGTGGTGGGCGGCCACCACGAGCGACTCCGGCATCAGCCCCTGCCCCGCCCACCGCTCGTCGATCCAGTAGCCGACGTAGGCGTTCTGGAACGGACCTCGCTGGATGGAGGACAGGTTGATCTCCCCGCAGAAGCTGCCGTCGACGAAGATCCCGAACCCGTACCCGGTGCCGAGCTGGCGCTCCCGTTGCCGGGCGCTGCAGCGGATGGCGAACGCATCGCGGTCGGTGGCCACGTCGGGTTGGTTCAGCAGCCGCTGAGGCTCCCAGCGGGTGAGCCACTCGCCGCAGCGGGTGCGGACCTCGCTCCACTGCTCGAAGTCGCTCACCTGGAGCCCGCGCAGCATCACCCGCCGACCGAACAGCGCGTTGGCTCGTTCCATCGAACGACCCGGATCGCGACTCCTCAACATCGACCGCACCCTAATGGTGGACCGGGTCGGCGTCGCCCGCGATGGAGCTCAGGCCACGGGGATCGACCGGGCGAGGCCGTCGAGGATGTCGGCCTCGCTCACGAGCACCTCGTCGAGCGCGAACCGGCGGAAGATGGCCACCAGCGCGCAGCACCCACCCACGATCACGTCGGCTCGGGCCTCCTCGAGCCCGGGGTTGTGGATCCGGTCGGCCCGCTTCTCGGTGGCGAGCGTCCGGAAGACGTCCTCCACCGCGGCCTTGGTCAGGACGAAGTGGTGGATCTGGTCGCGGTCGTAGGTGGCGAGACCGATCTCCACCGCTGCGACGGTGCTCACGGTGCCGGCGAGTCCCACCACGGTCTTCGCATCGGCGTGCTGGGGGATCGAGATCATCACGTCGTCGAGCCACGATTCGGTGTAGCTGATGGCCGCGGTGAGGTCCTCCGGCGGCGGTGGGTCGCTCTGGAGGAACCGCTCGGTGAGGCGCACGCAACCGACGTCGGTGGATCGGGATCCGATGATCTCGCCGTCGGGTCCGGTGGTGCCGAGCACGAACTCGGTGGACCCGCCACCGAGGTCGAACACGAGGAACGGTCCCTGCTCCGGGGCCAGGTCCGACGTGGCCCCCAGAAAGGAGAGGCGGGCCTCCTCCTCACCCGAGAGGAGCTCGGGTCGGACTCCGACGGTGGATTCGACGGCGTCGAAGAACTCATCGCGGTTGGCTGCATCGCGGCTCGCCGAGGTGGCCGCGACGCGGATGTGGGTGGCGTCGACCCCGAAGCGATCGATCACGTCCCGGTACTCGCGCAGCACGGTGACCGTGCGGTCGACCGCGGCCGGATCCAGCCCCCTCGTCTCGTCGACCCCCTGCCCCAACCGGGTGATCCGCATCAGGCGTTCGAGGGTGGTCAGCCCGAGGCCGTCGACCTCGGCGACGAGGAGGCGGGTTGAGTTGGTTCCGATGTCGATGGATGCGACCCGAGTAGCCATGCCGAGATCATCGCCCATCACGATCCGGACCGGGAACTGACGCCCCGGATCTCTCGAGGCCGGTCCTCGGCGAGGTGGGCGAGGGCTCTCTCCACCTCCTGGGCGAGGATGAGGCTGGCCATCTCCCGTGCGACCGGCCGCAGCGCCCCGAGCGCCGACGAGAACTGGTCGGCTCCGCCATCGGCCGCGAAGCCCTCGCCGGCACGCTTCACCATGAGCTTGACCGTGTCATGCACGGCCTTGGCCATGCGCCGGCGCAGGAGGTCGCGGATCGCCGCCGACACGTCTACGTCGATGCCCGCTCCCAGCAGCCGGAGCGCCTGATCGGTGAGCGTGGGACTCACGATGGTCCAAGTGCCGTCACGGTTGTCGCGGACGAAGTCCTCCGCGATCAACTCCCCCAGCGTGCCGCGCGGGTGCTCCGCCACCAGCTCCCGCAGCTCGGCCTCGCCCACCGTGCTGGGTCGGTCGTCGGACCAGGGCGCGCGCAGGGCGGCGTCGATGCCCAGCCAGTTCTCGACGGTGGTGGTGGGATCGTCGTCGTCCACCAGGTCGCGGATGACCGCCAGGGACAGACCACGATCCCGCAGGTCGACGATCAGCCTGATCCGCTCCAGGTGTTCGGGCCGGTACCACGCCTCGCGGCCCTTCTTGTCGGGGCGGGGGATCAGCTTCTGGGACTGGTAGTAGCGGATCGTCCGCTCGGTGACGCCCGCGGAGCGGGCCAGCTCGGAGAGCGTGTAGAGCTCGCTCTCCGCCGGTTCTGCCGTGCCGTCCGAGAGGTCTGGAGAGAGAGGTTCGTCGGCCACCGTCCCAGTCAAGCACCCCTCCACGACCGTGACACCGATCACTGTCACCAGACCTTGACAGTCAGGACTGCAACGGTACGGTGGCACCATGACCGCACACGTGGTGTCGCCCCCTGTGTCTGGCGCTCACCGGGCCCGGACCGTCCTGGCCGTCCGGCCCACGTGGCGCGGCGTGATCCACCGCGCCGCGGTCATCTCGTTCGTTCCGCTGTCGATCTGGCTCCTGGTGCTCGCCAACACCGGCACCACCAGGGTCGCCACGGCCGTCTACGCCATCGGCGTGGCCGCCATGCTGGGCGTCTCCGCGGTGTACCACAGCGGCCGGCTCGGCCCGGTCGGCATGGCCCGGATGAAGCGGGTCGACCACTCCACCATCCTCCTCGCCATCGCCGGCAGCTACACGGCGGTGGCGGCGCTCGCCCTCGAAGGGGCCGTGGCCGCTCGGTTGCTCTCCTTCATCTGGTTCGCCGCACTCCTCGGCGCAGCGATCCGCCTGGCCTGGATCGACGCTCCCTATCCACTGGTGGCTGCGGTCTACGTGGTGGTGGGCTGGGGTGCGCTCATCGAGTGGCGGGCGATCACCCACGCTCTCAGCGCAACCCAACTCCTGCTCCTCGTGGGCGGGGGTCTGCTCTACACCCTCGGCGCAGCGGTCTACGCAGCGCACCGGCCGAACCCGTGGCCGGCCACCTTCGGCTACCACGAGGTGTTCCACGGCTTGGTGGTCGGTGGCGTCGCCGCGCACTACCTCGCCATCGCCAGCCTCGTGCTGCAGACCTGATCCGGCAGTGCCGTGACCGGCATCCGGTGGTCGTCAGAGCCGCGGCTCGGGATCGCCGTCGCCGGCCGCCAGGCGCTCGGCCACCCACCGGCCCACCGGGTCGTCGCCGCCGGCGAGCCACCAGCCGTAGTGGGCGTGGAGGCACTTGACGCCCACCCGGGTTCCGCCGACCCCGGCGCTCGGGCGTGGTCCTTCCCATTCCGCTGGTAGCAGCGCGTCGCGCTCGGTCCGGTAGCGGTCGTGGGCCGCGGCGATCACGTCGAGCCCGATCTCGTCCTCGACGCGGTGCACCCCGCCGCGCGATTCGAGGCGGCTGACCTTGGTGCGCTCCGGCTCGCCCAGCAGCCAGTAGAGCGTGGGCATCGGGGTGCCGTCGTCGAGCAGGGGCTCGTTTCGGATCACCACCGGGGAACCGTCGGCGTGGCGGACGACCACCCGGAACCGACCCTGGGGCCGGCGGGCCAACAGGTCGGTGACCGCAACGAGGTCGGCCGCGGTGGGCTCGTCGTCGCACCTGACGAGACCAGCCTCACCCGAGCTGTCGCGAGCCTCGGTCATCGGTACGTCGACGGGAACACGGACGAAGCGGTTTCAGCGAACGCCCATGGCCTGCTCGACGCCGGTGAACGGCCAGACCTCGGGCAGCCCGATGGGATCGATCGGGGTGGGGAGGATGTTGTACGCCTCCTCGCCGGGCTGGACGTAGCCGTTGCGCCGGGCCTGGGCCTCGATCTCCGAGTCGGTCCCGAGACGGTCGATCTCGGCCTGGATCTCGGATCGTTCGGCCTCGAGCTCGGACAGCTCGCTCTCGAGGCGGGCGGTGTCGGAGCGCTGCTCCAAGAAGGTGGGGGTGGGCAGGACCGCCACGAACAGCACGCCCACCAACAAGACGGTGAGCGCGGCACCCACCATGAACCGGGCGCCCAGGCGCACCTTGCGCCGCCTGGTCTCCTCGCCCACGCCGTCTCGCCGACCGCGAGGCCCGTCGACGCGCGACATGGCCCGCGCTCCGGCCCGCTTCGA
>JAAZBK010000399.1 GCA_012513855.1 Acidimicrobiales bacterium | reverse complement strand
TCGATCTCGTCGTCGCTGAACTTGTCGAGGCATCCGTCGGTCATGCCCTCGAGGGTGGTGCCCGGGTGTTCGCCCACCACCTCGCAGAGGGCCAGGATCTCCTCGGTTGTGCTCCAGCGCGACGCCACCGGCTGGCCGTCGCCGTCGGAGTGGGTGCGGCTGAGGGTGGTGGAGAACCCGAGCCCACCGGCCTGGATCGACTCGGCCAGCACCTTCCTCATCTCGTCGATCTGCTCGGGGCTGGCCTCGTTGCCGACGGCGTCGGCGCCCATGACGTAGCGGCGCAGCGCGCAGTGGCCGACGAGGAAGGCGGCGTTGACCCCGATGTTGCCCTCCAGCCGGTCGAGGTAGTCGCCGAAGGTCTCCCAGTTCCACGGCACGCCCTCTTCGAGCGCGGCCACCGACATGCCCTCGACGCTGGCCATCATCTCGCGGGTGTAGGCGGCGTCCTCGGCCCGCAGCGGCGCCAGCGTGAAGCCGCAGTTGCCGCCGATGACGGTGGTGACGCCGTGGATGTTGGACGGCGACGCACCGGGGTCCCAGAAGATCTGGGCGTCGTAGTGCGTGTGAGGGTCGATCACCCCGGGGATCACGAGCTTGCCGCTGGCGTCGATGACCTCGGTGGCCTCCTCGGTGATGGAACCCGGTTCGGCGACCGCCACGATGCGGCCGTCCTTCACGCCGACGTCGGCGGCCCGAGCGGGCGCACCGGTGCCATCGATGACGGTGCCGCCCGTGATCAGGTGGTCGAGCATGCGGGTTACCTCCGGAGGCTGCCGCCCATCGCGGCGTTTCTGACGGACCGTCAGATTGTAGACGTCGATCGGTCATCCCGTCCTCCGGCTGCGGGACCGGCCCGTGGGGGTCGGTATCGTCGTGGAGCCTGCACGTCCACAGAAGCACCCCCGGGAAGAAGCGAACACAGATGACCGACACCTCCGCCAAGATCGTCTACACCCACACCGACGAGGCCCCGGCGCTGGCCACCCACTCCCTGCTGCCGGTGGTGGAGGCGTTCGCCCGACAGGCCGGAGTGCCGGTGGAGACGGCCGACATCTCGTTGTCGGGTCGCATCCTGGCTGCGTTCAGCGATCTGCTCCCGACCGACCAGCAGGTCTCCGACGCTCTGGGCGAGCTCGGTGTCCTGGCCCTCGAACCCGAGGCCAACATCATCAAGCTGCCCAACATCAGCGCCTCGATCCCCCAGCTCAAGGCAGCCATCGCCGAACTGCAGGCCCTGGGCTACGCGCTCCCCGACTTCCCCGACGAGCCCTCCACCGACGCGGAGAAGGACGCTGCCGCCCGCTACGACAAGGTCAAGGGCAGCGCGGTCAACCCGGTCCTGCGCGAGGGCAACTCAGATCGCCGGGCACCGCGCTCCGTCAAGGAGTACGCCCGAAAGCACCCGCACTCCATGGGCGCCTGGTCCGCCGGCTCCAAGACCAACGTGGCCACCATGTCGTCGGGAGACTTCCGCACCACCGAGAGGTCGGTCACCATCGCCGAGGCGGGCACCGTCCGCATCGAGCACGTGGCCGGAGACGGCACCATCACCGTGCTCAAGTCCGACTTCCCGGTCCAGGCCGGAGAGATCGTCGACGCCGCGGTCATGCACCGCGAGGCCCTGGAGGCGTTCCTGGCCGAGCAGGTGAAGCGGGCCAAGGACGAGGGCGTGCTCCTCTCGGTGCACCTCAAGGCCACCATGATGAAGGTCTCCGACCCGATCATCTTCGGTCACGCCGTCCAGGCCTTCTTCTCCGACCTGTTCGCCCAGCACGGCGACGCACTCGAGGCCGCCGGCTTCAGCCCCGACAACGGTCTGGCCTCGCTCGACGCCGTTCTCGAGGCCATCCCGGCCGACCAGGCTGCCGCCGTGCGCGCCGCCATCGAGAAGGCCTACGCCGACGGCCCGGCGCTGGCCATGGTCGACTCCGACCGCGGCATCACCAACCTCCACGTGCCCAGCGACGTGATCGTCGACGCCTCGATGCCCGCCATGATCCGCACGTCGGGCCAGATGTGGAACTCGGCCGGCGAGCAGCAGGACACCCTGGCCGTGCTGCCCGACAGCAGCTACGCCGGGATCTACCAGGTGGTCATCGACGACTGCCGGGCCAACGGCGCGTACGACCCCTCCACCATGGGCTCGGTCCCCAACGTCGGGCTGATGGCCCAGAAGGCCGAGGAGTACGGCTCGCACGACAAGACCTTCGAGATCTCCTCGGCCGGCAAGGTACGGGTGGTCGACGGCAACGGCACCACCCTGTTGGAGCACGCCGTCGCTCCCGGCGACATCTGGCGGGCCTGCCAGACCAAGCACGCTCCGGTGCTCGACTGGGTGAAGCTGGCCGTCACCCGGGCCCGGGCCACCGGCGCACCCGCCGTGTTCTGGCTCGACGAGACCCGCGGCCACGACGCCGAGGTCATCGCCAAGGTGAAGGCCGAGCTCCCCAACCACGACACCAGCGGCCTCCAGATCGAGATCATGGCGCCCGAAGCCGCCATCGCCTTCTCGCTGGAGCGCATCCGCCGCGGCGAGGACACCATCTCGTGCACCGGCAACGTGCTGCGCGACTACCTCACCGACCTGTTCCCCATCCTGGAGCTGGGCACCAGCGCCAAGATGCTCTCGGTGGTGCCGCTGATGAACGGCGGTGGCCTGTTCGAGACCGGAGCCGGCGGTTCGGCCCCCAAGCACGTGCAGCAGTTCCAGAAGGAGAACCACCTCCGCTGGGACTCCCTCGGCGAGTTCCTGGCCCTGGCGGTGAGCTTGGAGCACTTCGCCACGTTCGCCGGCAACGCCAAGGCCCAGGTCCTGGCCGACACGCTCGACGCCGCCACCGGTCAGGTGCTCGACAACGGCCGCTCCCCGTCGCGCAAGGTCAACGAGCTCGACAACCGCGGCAGCCACTTCTACCTGGCGCTCTACTGGGCCCAGGCGCTGGCCGCCCAGAGCGACGACGCCGAGCTGGCCGCCACCTTCGCCCCGCTCGCCGAGAAGCTGGCCGCCGACGAGGCCAGGATCGTCGACGAGTTGAACGCGGTCCAGGGCGCTCCGGTCGACATCGGCCCCTACTACCGCCCCGACGACGCCAAGGTCTCCGCGGCGATGCGCCCCAGCAGCACCTTCAACGAGGCGCTGGCCATCCTCCCCTGAGCTTCGCCGCTCTATCGAGGGAGCGCGTAGGTGCCCTGGGCTATGGCGGTGGGGCGATCGTCGGCGTCGTCCATCCAGACCTTGATCGATCCCACCACCGAGCGACGGGTGACGGTGTCGATGGTGGCGCGGGCGTAGATGGCCTCGCCCTGGGCCGGACGCAGGTAGCGGATCGACAGCTCGGAGGTGAGGGCCATGGTCTCCACCTTCCCGATGGCCACCATGGCCGCGTAGTAGAGCGCGGCATCGGCCAGGGCGAACTGGGTCGGCCCCGACACGTAGCCGCCCGGCCGGACGGTGAGCGCCCGGCCGGTGGCCGACGCCACCGCGTAGCCCGGGCCGGTCTCCGCGCAGCGGGGCCCCGGGGTGGTGAAGTACTGATCGAGGACGGCGTTTATGGCGTCGGGCGTCACCACCGGATCGTCGGTCGGATCGGCCACCGGGTTCAGCCCAGTGCCTCGGTGAGCAAGGCCATGGTGCGGGCCTCTTCGTCGGGGTTGCCGCCCATGGGCACCGGAGTGAAGTCGGTGGCGCCGGACTCGGCCAGCTCGCCCAGGGCGGCCCGCACGGCCTCCTCGTCGCCCACGATCGACAGGTCGCCGAGACCCTCGACGCCCTCGATGTCCATCATCGCCCGGTAGCTGGGCAGCGAGGCGTAGTCGGCCAGGATCGTGGCCAGGAAGTCGCGGGCCGGTTGCGGATCGTCGGTGACCCACACCGGGATCGAGCACACGATGGCGGGAGCCGGGCGGTCGGCTGCGGCTGCGGCGTCGTTGATGATCGGGGCGATGTGGCTGCCGATGGTCTTGGGTCCGACGCACCACAAGATCGTGCCGTCGGTGCGGCGGCCGGCCACCTTGAGCATCTGGTCTCCCAGCGCGGCGATCATCACCTTGGGGACGCCGGGCGACGGCTTGGCGTCGGCCGCCTCGAACGACCACACCTCACCCTGGAACGAGGCCGTGCCGGTGGCGAGCAGGTCGCCGAGGATCGACAGGTAGTCGATCATGTGGCGGACCGGCTTGTGCCACTCCATCCGCAGGCGGCCCTCCACGTGGGGCTGGTGGTTGAGCCCGATGCCCACGATCAGCCGATCTCCCACCAGGGTCTGGGTGGTGAGCGCCTGGGCGGCGAGCGCGTGCGGGTGACGCTCCCAGGTGGAGATCACCGCGGTGCCGATCTCCATGGACGACCCGGTGTCGCCGTGCGCGCCGATGGCCGTGAGGGCATCGACCAGCCCGACCTGGGCCACCCAGTAGCTCGAGAACCCGGCCGCCTCCGACGCCCTCATGTCCTCCAGCAGCCCCGCCACCCCGTGGGTGAGCATCCGACCCGAACCGTTGATCCCGTATCGCACGCCCGCACCCTACGGGTCGGCGTCGATCGCGACACCCGGGTTCAGTCCGGCGGATCCCAGGGTTCCGGGAGCGACACCTCGACGGCGGCGTACTTGTAGGACGGCTGGCGCGACTGGGGGTCGAACGCGGGGAACGTGAGGCGGTTGGTGCGGGCGTCGTGCATCGACACGAACACCCGGCCCTTGCCGACCGTGGGCGTGACGTGGGCGCGGGCCCGCATCGAGCCACGGCTCGATCGGACGGCGACGACCTGACCGCCGCTGATGCCACGCTCCGCCGCGTCGGCCGGATCGATCTCGACCCACGTGTCGTCGGGTGCCAGGGCCCGGAGCGTGGGCGACTTCGACGTACGGGTGCCGGTGTGCCACTGGCTGCTGGTGCCCCGACCGGTCAGGAGCACGAGTGGGTATGCCCGCGACAGCTTCTCGGGCGGACCGGCCGGTTCGGTGAACAGCAGCCGGGCCCGGCCGTCGGGGGTGAAGAACCGACCGTCGGCGAACAGGCGACGTTGCCCGTTCGCCGCGGTCGGGTCACCGGCCACATCGCCGGTCGTGTGGGAATCGATTCGGTCTTCGGTCCGGTATGGCCACTGGACGTGGCCACCGTCGACCTCCTCGTACCCCCTCACGCCGGTGATGTCGCAGGGCTGGTTTGCAGTGAGCTCCTGCAGGATCTCGAACACCGACTCCGGGTCTGTCCAGCGCCGGAACACCTCGCCGCAGCCCCAGGCGTCGGCGATGGCCCGGAAGATGAAGAAGTCGGACAGCGCCTGTCCGGGCGCTCGGGCCACCCGCTTGACGATCCCGAGTCGCCGTTCGGAGTTGATGAACGTGCCCTCCTTCTCGGCCCAGCCGGCAGCGGGCAGCACCAGGTCGGCCTGCTGGGCCGTCTCGGTGGTGGAGTACATGTCCTGGACCACCAGGAAGTCGAGCTTGTCGAGCAGCTCTCGCGCGTCGCTCTGGTTGATCCAGGAGTGCGACGTGTTGGTGGCGATCACCCACAGACCCCGGATCTCGCCCCGGTTGATGCCCTCGATGATGCGGTCGTAGGCCCAGCTCGGTTCCGTGGGGATGACCGACTCGTCGATCCCGAGGATCCCGGCGACCTTGGCCCGGTGCTCCGGCTTGGCGAAGTCGTGACCGCCGAGGAGACCGGTGGTGTTGGAGAAGAGCCGCGATCCCATGGCGTTGCACTGGCCGGTGATCGAGTTGGCGCCGGTGCCGGGGCGACCGATGTTGCCGGTGAGCAGGGCCAGGTCGATGATGGCCTGAGCCGTCTTGGTGCCCTGGTGGCTCTGGTTGACGCCCATGGTCCACCACAGCGATACCCGCTCGCCTGTGCCGATCAGCTCCGCGGTCCGCTTCAGCGTGGCGACATCGACACCGGTCTCCGCGCTCACCCTGTCGGGCGTGAAGGCGGCCACGTGGTCGGCCAGCTCCGCGAAGCCGGTGGTGTGCGCGTCGACGAACTCCCGGTCCACCCACCCGTTCCCGATGATCACGTGGGCCAGGCCGTAGAGCAGCGTGAGGTCGGTCTTGGGGTTGGGGGCTACGTGGAGGGTCCCGGCCGACGCCGTCTCGGTGCGACGGGGATCGATCACCACGATCTCGGGCGAGTGCGGGTTGCGGACGATGTGCTCCCACATGATCGGGTGGGCCACGCACAGGTTCGACCCGATCAGGACCATCACGTCGGACTGCTCGAAGTCGGCGTAGGTGTAGGGCGGCGCGTCGAACCCGAACGCCTCCTTGTAGGCCACCACCGCGGTGGCCATGCACTGGCGGGTGTTGCCGTCGCCGTGGACGATCCCCATCCCGAACTTGCCCAACGCCCCGAGGAACGCCATCTCCTCGGTGACGATCTGCCCGGTGGACAGGAAGGCCACCGACGCTGGACCGTGCTCGGCCTGGATGGCCTTCATCCGCTCGGTGAAGGTGGCGAGCGCGGTGTTCCAGTCGACGGGGCGGAGCTTGCCGTTGTCGTCGCGCAGCAGGGGCGTGGTGGCCCGATCGCTGGCGGCCAGCGGGGTGAGCGCCTCCCAGCCCTTGGGGCACGCCATGCCCAGGTTGACCGGGTGGTCGTTGCTGGGCGTGAGGCCCACCGCCTCTCCGTCGTGCAGGTGCACGTCGAGACCGCAGCCCGTGGAGCAGAAGCCACAGGTGAGGCGGGTGGTGGCGGTGGGAGTCCGACCGGCGGGGATCTGGGGCAGCCCGAAGCCGGGGCGCTCGCGCCGGAGGCGATCGGTGAGCGGGCCGTCCTTGCGGGGCCGCAGCAGTTCCACGGGGCTCTTCATCGGAGGTTCCTCATCTGATGTCTCCGTAGCGACGGGGCGCCACCGAAGCGAGGAAGAAGAGCCGCCGGTCGAACAGCTCACCGATCGTGAAGACCACCAGCGCCAGGCCCAGCGCCCCCGGCGCCTCCCAACCGACCGGCCTGTCCGCCGGCAGCGCTAGCACGACCACCAGCGGGATCACCACGCCACCGAGGATCGAGGCGGCGACCCGCAGCCGGACGAGGCCGGCCAGCGGTCCCAGCAGAAGTTGGCGGGTGGCGGCCAGATCGTCGCCCACGGTCGCGCTGTGACGGGCCAGGGTCGAGACGGCAGCCAGCAGGCTCACCACGGTGGATGCGGCCACCACCAGGAGGAGGACGGTCGCCACGTCGATCGGCCCGGTGGTGCTGTCGTCCACCGCTCCGCCGAGCGTCACCGCCGCCACCAGCAGGCCACCGGCGCCGGCCATCGTTCCGGCGAAGCGGATGCTGCTGGTGCGCACCCTCCACCACCTTCTACCTGTCACCGCGTAGAGCATCACCGAGCAGGCGACGCCGGCCAGACCCGCCGCCACGGTGCCGAGGCGCAGGAGCGTGATCAGCGCAGCGTCCAGCTCCAGGAACACCGCGCCGGCGAGGGCGACCCCGAGTCCGGCGAACGCACCGAACGCGGCGATCTCCCGACTCAGCCAGGAGTGCCGGAAGCCCAGGATGGCCCGCCAGGCGTAGAGCGGCCGGCCGATGTGGCCCACCGATGCTGCCAGAGCCACCAGGGCCACCCCGAGCGCCAGCGCCGGAACCGAGCGGGGAACGTGCTCGGCGGCCAGCGGGGAGACCGCGGCGTCGACCACCGCCGTCCCCACCGCCACCTGGGTGAGGGTGAGCATCACGGCCAGCGGTGTGTGCGCGTGACCGGGCTTGACCACCCGGTGGTCGGCGAACGATCCGTGAGACGTCCGGCTCGACCGGTACTGCGTGGTCGGGACCGTGAGCGTGGAGTCCGGTGCTCCCGGCACCAGCCGGGGGCGGTCGGCGACGCCATCGGCGGCCGCGGCCACCTCCAGGTCTCGCTCCAGGCCCTCGATCACCTCGTCGACGTCGACCACCGTGATGGTGATGGCACCGTTCGGGCAGCCCTGGACGCAAGCGGGAGCCTCGCCGTCGGCCAGGCGACCGCGGCACATGTCGCACTTGCGGACGATGCCGAGCGACGAGTTGTAGAGCGGCACCTCGTACGGGCAGGTCAGCGTGCAGTAGGAGCAACCGATGCACTGGTCGTCGAGGTGGGCCACGATGCCGGTGATCGGGTCCTTCTCGTACGCATCGACCGGGCACCCCGCCATGCAGGCAGGCTCCACGCAGTGGTGGCACGCCGCGGTGACGGTGAGCACCGACGGGCCGGCCGGCGTGTCGCCGTGGACCGTGGTGACCGTGCGCCACTGCTCGTCGCCGTCGAGCCCGTTGAGGTTGTTGCAGGCCGACACGCACGCCTTGCACCCGGTGCAGGAGTCCATGTCGACCGCAAAGGCGTACTGCTGGCCCACACCCGGCAGAGCGGTGGGGAGCCGCTCGCTCCACCAACGCTCCCCGGCGGGGACGAGGTCGTCCTCGTGCAGACGGGCGAAGCGCTCGACCGGGGTCATCTCCGCCTGACGGCCGAGGAGGATGTCGATGGGCGTGAGCTCGGTCCCGAGCAGGTCGCGCGAGCGCGGTGCCGTCAGCACTCCCGCATCGAGGCCCAAGCCGGCCACCGCCGACGAGCTCATCGCCGGTCCCCTACCGGGGCCGCCAGGAGCTCGGATGCAGTCGTCATGGGGGTCATGTTGGACGTGGGTGGTTTCGCTGCGGTGTGGCCGCCGTTACGACGGGCGCACGTCCGACTCACAGACGGTCGACCGGCTTGTGAGCACGGCGTCACGACGGCGAAAGGCGATAGCCCCGCCGCATCACCGTCTCGATGCCGTCCGCTGCCGGTCCGAGCCGGCGGCGTAGCCGTCCGACCGTGACCTCCACCGCGTGGTCGTCAGCGCCATTGTCCCACACCTCCATGCGGAGCTCGCCCTTGGAGACCACCACGCCGGGCCGGCGGGAGAGCACGGCCAGCACCGCCCGTTCCCGGTCGGTCAGGAGGACGGGCACCTCGGCGTCGACCTGCACCATCCGGCCCTGGATGCGCACGACGTGATCGGCGAGCCGAAGCTCTGCCGAGCAGTTCTGCAACGTGTTGGTCAACGACCGGACCATGGCCCCGAGCCGGAAGGTGGGAGGCTCCACCGGGGTGGTGAACCCGAGTTCGACGATGCGCTCCGCCGTCACCGGACCCACGGCCACCGGCACGGTCGTTCCCCGCTCGAACATCGTTCGGACGCCATCGAGCATGCCAGCACCCTCGGCCAGGGCTGCGAAGTTCGCGACCGCGTGCGACGACGTGAACGTCACCGCATCGACGACGCCCTCGACCATCGCCGAGATGAGGCGTTCGGCTGGCCCGGGATCGTCGGGTAGCTCCCAGCGGTAGACCGGGATCGCGGTGACCTCCACGCCGGTAGCGAACGACGAGACCGCGTCCACCAGCGCGCTGGTGGGCGAACCGTCGAGCACGATCGCAACGCGCGTCCCGGGCTCCATGGCCCGCGAAGCTCCCGATCGGAGGTGGTCGATGAGGTCCGAGACGCGGGCCTCCGGTGCCCGCCAGGTGACGTCGATCCCCAGCGACATCGCAGCGCCGGCCGCCTTCGGGCCTCGGGCGAGGACCACGAGGCCGCGGGGTTCACCGGTCTGCGTAACGGTGAGGGAGTCGAACAGGTCCTCGCCCAACCCCAGGCTCTCGGCCGCGCTGAACCAGCCCCGGACGCCGAGCGCGGTGACGATGGCCAGAACGTCGGGCGGATCGGCGATCACCTTCTCCGTGGCGGCGCGCACGTCCTCGCTGAGGGGACGGGTGCGGATCACCGGCCCGTGCAGCACCGATGCGCCGAGGCGCGAGAGCAGCGTTCCCTGCTCCTCCGCACGTCGATCGGCTGTGATCCCCACCGTGTAACCGGCGAGCGGCGCGAGCGTCATCCGCCGAGGTTGGCCCAGCGGTGTTTCGGAACGGTTTCGCCGCGGTGTCCCGAGCATGACTCGTTCGCGACGTGGCGAAGGTCACGGAACGCGAATCGCGCCTCGGATCGAGTCGAGACCGCGGCCGGTGAGGCCCAGGTGGGCGTCAGCCGTGGCGGAGGTCAGTTGTCCCGATGGTGCGCCGGCATCGCCCGAGCGACCGGCGACTGGAGCTCCCAGTCCAGGTAGGGGTAGAGCGAGGTTCCAATGCCCATGCTGCGGCTGGCGACGTCGTGGGGGTCGTCGACCTCGAAGGTGGTCGGACCGAGGTCCTCCAGCCGTCCGACGACCGTCTCCCAGTCGTGGAGGTGGCCGTCGTCCTTGGCCTTCATGACCGACCCGTACCAGGCCGGGTAGTCGTGGGCCAGCTCTATCTTCAGCGGAAGATCGCGCCCGGGAGCGGGCAGCACCGCGTGCTGCACGGCCAGCACGGTCTCCAGCGCCGAGCCCGCCGCCACCCCCACCTGGCCGACGAGCACTTCGCGCAGCTCGTCGATGTAGAACGCCCAGCTCACGGGGGGCACGAGGTGGTTCGGCACGGCCAGGACGGTGGCTTCGAGCATCGGCCAACGGCCCCGGTCGCGCGTCACCAGGTGGCGAACGGTCTCCATCAGCTCGACCTCGGGTGTGCCCATCTCACGGCGGACGAAGCGCGAGACGTGACGCATCACACCGAGGTTCTCGAGGAGCAGGTAGCTCCTGCGCATGAGGTCCATGTCGCGGTAGTCCTCGCGGGTGAACGTCGAGGTGGAGACCACCAGGGACGGTCCGAGCAGAGCAGCGGCGGCGGTTCCCTTGCCGGTGGGCCCCGGGGCTCGGGTGGTCACCACCTGGTGCTCGTCGCGATACGCGGGGTTGTTCATCGGGCTGTTCACGAGCAGCTCGGTGGTGTGCACCTTGGCGTTGACCTCACGGTCGACGCACTGCTGGAGGTCGTTCCTGAACGACTCCACGGTCTGGCCGGGCAGGCCCAGCATGAGGTCGACGAACAACGGCATCTCGGCCTCGTGGAACTCCTTGGCCAGGGCCTCGTACTTCTCCAGCTTGATGTTGGACCGGCGGATGGTGCTGAGGGTGGCGTCGTCCATCGTCTGGAGCGAGAGGAGTCCCTCCGACAGCACGTCGCCCTTGGCGAGGATCTCCACGATCTCCCGCAGGTGCTTGACCGTGTTCTTGGCGTAGTTGGTCATCAGCCGCTTCGGGTAGCCGTACTTCTCCTTCAGCCCGACCATGTGGTGGGCGATGTCGACGTCGCGAGAGAAGATGCCGAAGTTGGCATCGGCCAGGAACACCCGTTCCACCCGGTTGCGCGCACACCACTCGAACTCGGCGTACACCCGTTCGATGTCGAACTTTCGGATCCTCGAGTTGGTCGATGATCCCCAGTCGCAGAAGGTGCATCCGTAGGGGCACCCGCGGTTGGTCTCGATTATGGCCAGGGTGATGTCGCCGGTCTCGGCGAACACGTCGAAGATCCCCGAGAGGAAGGGCGACGGCGTGGCTCCGACATCGGTGATCCGCTCCCGGTCATCGGTGCGGACGATCTCACCGTCCAGTTGGAAGGCGAGACCGGGGACGTCGCGGAGCACCGAGAGATCCGGTCCGCCAGAGCTGGTGATGGTGGGAGCCAGAGCCTTGAACAGTTCGGCTGCCGTCTGCTCCCCCTCGCCGCGCACCATGATGTCCACCTGCGGGTTGTTGCGCAGGTAGATCTCGGTGTCTCGCGGGTAGGTGGGGCAGTCCGGTCCACCGTGGATCGTGATGGCGTTCGGGTGCCGCTCCTTGAGCGCCCTGGAGAAGTCGAGGTTCTGCTCGTGGGACCAGATGTAGTTGGTGAAGAGGTAGATCGACGGGTGCTCCGTCGCAATCGCATCGTCGGGATCGATGATCCAGTGGGGGCGCAGGTCGAACGACCGGGCGATCTCGGGGTGCTCCAGGGCGGCGGCCTGCACCGAGGCCATCACCATCCCCGTCGAGAGCGGCGGGACGTTGCCGGCGACCTGGACGCCGAACACCTTCGCCGGTCCGACTCCAGGCTGTCCCGCCGGTTCGGCCTTCAGCTCGTCGAGCAGGGCAGCGGTGTTGGCCCGCAGGCGCATCGTGGCCAGGATCCCGATGCGGAGCCCTTCCTCCTCCTTGTTGGTGGAGACCCTCCCCGACGAGTGCTCCCTCACCAGGCCTGAGCCGAAGAGGAAGGCGACCAGGTCCCGGTGGTGCTCGGCATCCAAGGCCTCGGCGCCCAACCGGGACGACTGCTCGATGAAGGAGTCCTCTGTCGTCCGCGGCGAGCAGAACGAGCACGCAACGGCCAGCTCGACCGGGCTCAGCGAGGCTGCGAGCTGGCCGTCGTGGCCGAAGAGGTCGAACGTGTTCGTGCCGATGGAGCAGACCGTGGGGATGGCGAGCTGTAGCTCAGCCCCCGCCGGAGGTGCGACCCCGAGCCGCGGTGGTGCAGCAGCGGGGGCTCCAGCGGCGTGCGGAGGACCATCCTCGATCAGGGAGAAGTCGGCCAGGGCCTGAACGAGCTCCGGCCGTGGGGCGGGCGCACCATCCCCGCTGCCTTCGACCACGTCTGAGAGGGCCGCGCCACGGGCGCGAGCCAGCCACCGCAGGTCGCCGAGCTCCAGGTCGAACCGCATCGCCGCCGCCGGCTCGTAGGGCGGCGCCGCCACGTGCCTGACGATCGCCGGGCCGTCGAAGCGGACCACGACCATCGCTGCCCGGGAGAGGTGCTCAGTCGCCGGTTCGGTCATCTGACCCCGATTCATCGCCGTTGGTTCGACCATCGAACGGGAAAGAAGTGTAGGGGCATGCGGTGTGGGCTCGTGCCGAAAGTCGATCAGCGACCCCGAGCTCCCTGCTCCCGTGGCCCGTCACGAGCGAGCGCGGCGGCGTGGCCCTCAGCCGACCACGGGCCCGGGGGCGACCCACTCTCCGACGGCCGCGGCGACCTCGACGATGTCATCGACCACCCGGAACGGCCAGCAGCCGAGGCCGGGCTCGTCGGAAGCCAGTGCATCGCCGGTGTCCAGGCGGTAGCGGTGCTTGTCGAGGGGTGAGGCCACGAACGCCACGTCCTGGCCGTCGACCTCCACCGACCCGGTGAGCCCGTGGGCCATCACGTTCGCCCCGCTACGGGGATCGATCCCCCCGACCGCCGCGAAGCTGCCGCCGGGGAGGCGGAACACGGCGACGCAGGACTCGCCCACCAGGCCGCACACGCCGCGACCCTCGATCAGGTCGTCGGTCGGAACCACTCGGATCCAACGGGACATCATGCTTCCACCTTCACGAGATCGAGCTCTTGGCTCTTGGAACGGACGATGACGGGCACACCGTCGACGCCGGCGGCGCCATCTGACGGGACTGCGCCGGCCAGCACCTTCGTGCCCGGGCGGATCTGACCCCGCTCCTTCACGAACGAGATCGTGGGATCCGCGACCCTCGGTGCGTTGACGAAGGTGGTGAAGCGGGCCAGGCGCTCCGGGCGCTCCAGCGTGGCCGCCCACTCGCACTCGTAGGTGTCGAGGTGGTGGGCGATCGCCGCGTCGAGCTCGGCGGCCACGCCCAGCACGTCGTCGAAGATCACCGCACGCAGCCGGTCGAGACCGCCCTCGAGGCCCTCGACCCAGGTACTGGTGCGCTGAAGCCGGTCGGCGGTGCGCACGTAGTACATGAGGTAGCGGTCGATCGCCCTGACCAGCTCGTCGTCCGACAGGTCCTCCGCCAGCAGGTCGGCGTGGCGGGGCTGCTTGCCGCCGTTGCCGCCCACGTACAGGTTCCAGCCCCGCTCGGTGGCGATGACGCCGACGTCCTTGCTCTGGGCTTCGGCGCACTCCCGGGCGCAGCCCGACACGGCCATCTTGATCTTGTGCGGCGAACGCAGGCCCTTGTAGCGATCCTCCAGGAGGATGGCCATGGCCGTCGAGTCCTGGACGCCGTAGCGGCACCACGTCTCACCCACGCACGACTTCACGGTCCGCAGCGACTTGCCGTAGGCGTGGCCCGATTCGAAGCCCGCATCGACGAGCCGCTTCCAGATCACCGGAAGCTGGTCGACGGTGGCGCCGAACAGGTCGATGCGCTGGCCGCCGGTGATCTTGGTGTAGAGGTCGAAGTCGCGGGCGACCTCGCCGATCACGATCAGCTTCTCCGGTGTGATCTCACCGCCCGGCACCCGGGGGACCACCGAGTAGGTGCCGTCCTTCTGCATGTTGGCCAGGAACCGGTCGTTGGTGTCCTGGATGGCGGCGCGATCTCCGTCGAGGATGTGCTCGTTCACCACCGTGGCCAGGATCGAGCCGACCGTGGGCTTGCAGATGTCGCAACCGGCTCCGGATCCGTAGGCCTCCAGCACCTCGGCGAAGGAGGTCATGCCGTTGATTCGCACCAGGTCGAAGAGGTCGGCCCGGGTGTGGGCGAAGTGCGGGCACAGGTCGGTGGAGACCTCCACGCCGGCCCGGCGCAGCGCGTCGTTCATGAGCGCCGTCACCTGGGGGACGCAGCCACCGCATCCGGTGCCGGCCTTGGTGGAGCACTTGAGGGCGTCGAGGTCGGAGCACCCGGAGGCGACCGCGTCCTCGATGCTCCCCTTGGTGACGTTCTCGCAGCTGCAGATCACGGCTTCGGCCGGCAGCGCCGCCAGTCCCGAGGCTCCCCCGCCGTTGCCCTGCTGTGGACCGCGGGCCAGGAGGAGCGCGGGCTCGTCGGGGACCGGGCTGGTCCCGGTGATCACCTGTAGGAGCGTCGAGTACGCCGAGGCGTCCCCGACCAGGACAGCACCGAGCGCTCGCGAGCCGTCGGCTGACACCACGAGCTTCTCGTAGGTGCCGGCCACCGGGTCATCCCAGACGAGCGCCCGGGTGTCCGGGTCGGTTCGGTCGGCGTGCGGGTCGCCGAGGCTGGCGACGTCGACGCCGAGGAGCTTGAGCTTGGTGGACATGTCGGCCGGGGTGAAGGCGTCGTCGGGGGCAGGGGCGCCGAGGGCCTGAGCGCCCAGGTGGGCGGCCAGCACCCTGGCCATCGTGTAGCCGGGAGCGACCAGGCCGTAGATCCGGCCTTCGAACAGGGCGCACTCACCGATGGCCGAGATGGCCGGATCGGAGGTGCTCAGGGTGCCGTCGACCACGATGCCGCCCCGCTCGCCGACCTCGATGCCGCAGTCCCGGGCGAGCTGGTCGCGGGGGCGGATGCCGGCCGAGAAGACCACGATGTCGGTGGGCAGCGGGTCGCCTTCGGCGAAGGAGATCTGGCTGACCCCCTCGTCGCCGTCGACCGACCTGGTCGACACGCCGGTGTGGACGGTGACCCCGAGTGCTTCGATGTGGCTGCGCAGGACCTCGCCGCCACGAGCGTCGAGCTGGACCGGCATGAGGCCGGGCGCCATCTCCAACACGTGGGTGTCGAGCCCGAGCTTGCGAAGGGCGTTGGCGGCCTCCAGGCCGAGCAGGCCGCCACCCACCACGACCCCTCGGGTCACCTCGGGCCGGTCGGCGGCGGCTGCGATGGCCTCGAGGTCCTCGATGGTCCGGTACACGAACCGGTCGGGTCCCTCCGCCCCTGGGATCGGCGGCACGAACGGAGCCGACCCGGTGGCCAGCACCAGCCGGTCGTAGGAGAACTCGGCGCCGCCGACCGTGCGAACGACCTTGGCATCACGGTCGATCTCCGCCACCGGGTCTCCGAGGTGCAGGTCGATCCCCTGGTCGGTGAACCACTCACGACTGGTTAGGGCCAGGTCGTCGGCGTCACGCCGCTCGAACCACGACGTCAGACCCACCCGGTCGTACGCCGGACGGATCTCCTCGCCCAGCACGGTGACCGCCACGTGCTCGAGCGCACCGGCGTCGGCCAGGGCCTGGAGCAGCTTGTGGCCGACCATGCCGTTGCCCACGACCACGAGGTCGAGTCGGGCGCTGGAGGTGTCGGTGGTGGTGCCGGGTTCGCTTGCCATGCCGAGCATCCAAGCGAAGGGCTGTCACGTGGTGACGACGGACGCGTGACGCCCCCGCTAACGCCGCAGCGCCGATCCGCCGCCGACCTGTGCGAGCGCTCACACGCCGTGCCCCGGCTGCGTGAGGTCACGTCAACACGATGGTCACCGGACCCCCGGCTGGCCTTCGGTTCCGAACTCCCGGGCGAACTCGCCGGGGGTGTAGCCGGTGACCGCCTGCCAGTCGCGGGAGAGGTGGGCCTGGTCGGCGTATCCCAGGTCGGCAGCCACGTCGGCCAGCGATCCGGTGCCGGCCCGGAGCCGGTCGGCGGCTTCGTGGAGGCGGCGGCGCTGGATGAGCCACTTGGGGTTGAGACCGAGCCGCCTGGCGGTGAGACGTTGCAGCGAGCGCTCCGACAGGTGGTACTCGTCGCAGACCTGAGCCACCCGGGTCACGTCGCTTCGGTCCTCGACGAACCGCACGATGTCGTTCACGAGCAGTCCCTCGTCGTCGACGGGGAGGTAGCGGGCCAGCGCTCGTTCGACCACGGCGATGGCCGCCCGGTGCAAGCCCTCAGCCCAGGGATCGTCCGACATCAGGCCACGCACCTCGTCGGTCAGGCGGTGGCCCTCCTCACCCATCACCTCGCTCAGATCGCCGTGGCGGTCGGCCCACTCCGTCATCGGACCGCGGCTGATCAGAGATCCGGCAGCAGGTTGGAACATCACACCGACACCGAACCCGTCGCCGACCAGGGTGGTGGTCGACAGGCCGGTCCTCACCCCCATGAAGCGGGCGTAGTCGGCGGTGATGATCATCAACGCCACGGGGTACTGGAGCACCTGTTGCGCCGACTCCTGGCCGGCGGGAACCGACCACACCGGGATCCAGAAGCGACGCAACAGATCCGACAGCTCCGCCTGGACGTCGTAGCGGTGCACCGTGCTGGCGGTGTCGGCCGGGCGGCGCAGGTGGGCCCGCTCGATGGCGTCGGTGCGTTGCGGGTCCGAACTGTCGGGTTTCATCAAGTCAGAGCGTGCCGCACCTTCGTATCGTGAGCCACATGACGAACCTCACCGATTCCTTCCGCCGGGCCGAGAGCCCGCTGCGAGACGTCATCAGCGCCGCTCCTTCCGCCAACTGGAGCTCGCCCTCGCCCTGTGAGGACTGGACCGCCGCCGACGTCGTCAGCCACATGATCGACACCCAACGCGAGTTCCTCGCGGGCAAGGGCGTGGCCCTTCCCGACGCCCCGACCGTCGACGTCGACCCGGCCCAGGCGTGGGTCGCCCACGTCTCAGCCATCGAACCCGTCATCGCCGACGACGCCCTGATGGCCACGCCCTACGACGGGCACTTCGGGCCCACGACCATCGGCGACACGATCCGCGACTTCTACGTGTTCGACATGGTCGCCCACCGCTGGGACATCGCCACCGCCACCGGCCAGGAGACCCACTTCACCGGGGAGGAGCTGGACCAGCTCGACAAGGGCATGGACGGCTTCGGCCCCGCCCTCTACATGCCCGGGGTCGCCAAGGCCGGCGTCGAGGCGCCGCAGGGCGCCACCCGCGAAGAACAGGTCCTGGCCCGGATGGGTCGCCAGGCCTGATCGCTGCGTCGCCAGGCCGGAGAGCTACAGCGAGTCGGGCCGGAGGCCGAGGTTGCCGTAGATCTCGGTGATCGACTGAGCCCGGTTCATGGCGTAGAGGTGGATGCCGGGCACTCCCAGCTCCAACAGCTCGGCCACCAGGTCGGTGGCGACCTCGACGCCGAGCTTGCGGGTGGCCTCGGCGTCGCCGTCGACCGCGTCGAGGCGCTCCTGCAACCGGTCAGGGATGTGGCAGTTGTTGATGGCCGACATCCGCCGGGTGCCGGCGACGTTCACGAACGGCATCACCCCTGGCAGGATCGGGGTCTCACAGCCGAGGTCGGCCAGCTCGTCGACCATGCGCCGGTAGTGGTCGACCTCCCAGAAGAACTGGGTCATGCCGAAGTCGGACTGGCCGAGCTTGGCGGCGAGCTGGCGGCGGTCGGTCTCCCGATCGGGAGACCGTGGGTGGATCTCGGGGAACGCCGCGACCGCCACCGCGAAGCCGTCGACCTCGTGGGCCAGGTCGACCAGCTCGCTGGCGTAGGTGAAGTCGCCGCCGGGATCGGAGCCGTCGGCGGGCGGATCACCGGCCAGGGCGAGGACGTTGTGCACCCCGCAGGCCCGGTAGTCCTCCAGGAGAGACACGAGGTCCTGGCGGGTGTGGCCCACGCAGGTGAGGTGGGGCATGGCCGGAAAGCTCTGCTCGTCGTTGATCTTCACCACCAGGTCGCGGGTGGTGGAGCGGGTGGTCCCGAGCGCGCCGTAGGTGATCGACACGAAGTCGGGAGCCAGCTCCGACAGCTGGGCGACCGTGTCGTGCAGGGCGACCATGCCCTCGGGCGTCTTCGGCGGGAAGAACTCGAACGACCAGGTGGGGCCGGAGGCGAGGAGATCTGAGATCCGGGTCATGGTGGACCGAGATGGTACCGGGTGCCCCACCGGGGGGACAGGACAGCGTCAGCTGGCGACGCCGGCCCGACGTTCGGCGGCTTCGACCGCGTTTCGGAAGAGCATGGCGATGGTGGTGGGACCGACACCGCCCACCCGCGGGGTGATGGATCCGGCCACCTCCTCGCAGCGCTCGTCGACGTCGGGCAGGAGCTTCTTGCCCTCGTAGCGGACACCGCCGCCGACCACCACGGCGCCGGGGGTGATGTGCTCGGGCTGGAGGATGCCCGGCACCCCCGCCGCGGCGATGACGATGCCGGCTCGACGGGTGTAGTCGTCCCAGTTCGGCACCCCGGTGTGGACCACCGTGACCGCCGCGTTGGCGGTGGGGCGCTTCTGCGACAGGAGCAGGGCCAGCGGCCTCCCGAGCGTGGTGCCACGGCCCAGGATGCAGACCTCGCGACCCGAGACCGGGACCTCGTAGTGGGCCAGGATCGCCTCGATGCCGGCTGGCGTGCACGGAACGGGGCCGGGCATGCCGAGGGCGAGCCGGCCCATGTTGACCGGGTGGAGGCCGTCGACGTCCTTGTCCGGGTCGAGCGCCAGGAGGGCGGCGTCGAAGTCGATCTGGGGTGGCGTGGGGTGCTGCACCAGGACGGCGTCGACGTCGTCGGCGTCGTTCATCTGTCCTATGGCGGCCAGCACGTCGGCCTGGGTGGCTTCCTGTGGGAGGTGGATGTGGGGCGACGTGAAGCCCAGCGACTCGGCCTTCTCCATCTTCATGCGGATGTAGCCGGCGCTGGCCGAGTCGTCGCCCACCAAGATGGTGCCCAGGCCCGGCGTGCGACCGGCCGCCAGCGCCGCGATCCGGGGCGCGAGGTCGGCGAACACCGCCTCGGCCACAGGTTTGCCCGGCATCATCCGTGCGGTCATGTCAGCTCGTCCTCCTGAGGGCTGTGGAGGCTGCTCGCCCGCAGCATCCGGCGGCCATCGTCCCACGGCGCCCGGCCAGCGCCGTCATCGACTCACCGTCGGGAGCGGCGGGCACCCCGGCCGGAGCGGTCGATGGCCCACTCGACCGTCAGCTCCTCGCCGTCGTCGAGCGCCCGCCACCGGTCGAGCATCCCGTCCAGCTCGTCGTCGAGCTCGGTCGGCCTGCCGTCGCGCCACGCGAAGTAGATCTCGTTGACCTGCGCCTCGGCGGCTTCCAGCTCGGGCAGGTTCTCGGCGATCACCGCCTTGCCCTGCGGCGTCCGCTTGCGACCGAGCGTCTTGAAGGTGGCCCCGGCCGCCACGCAGCCCCAGAACCCGCGCTCGAGCCCGAGCGCGTCCTCGATCACGAACGTGTAGAGGTCGTGCGGCAGGTCGGCACCAGCGGCCATGGTCGGTCCGGGCACGACCGAGCGCGGCGGCCGCAGCGCGGTCCAGGCGCACCCGCGGCCCTGGCGCCGGAACGTCACCGTCATCACCCGGCCAGCCACGCAGCGAGCCTACGGCGACGACCCCATGCCGGAGCGAGCACCTGCTTTCGTCGCACGCGTGCTACGCTCGCCTCCATGGCGCGCGAGATCACCCAACGGGAGCTCCGGAACCAGAGCGGAGAGATCATGCGAGCGCTCGACGACGGGCAGGACTTCGTGGTCACCCGCAACGGCGTACCGGTCGGCCAGCTCGTTCCGTTTCCCCGCCAGCAGTTCGTGAACGTAGACGTCGTGACGGCGATGTTCCGCGGAGCGCCAGCGGTCGACGGCGACCGCCTCCGCGCTGACCTCGACCGGGTGACAGACCAGAGCATCGCTCCCCGTGCCTGACCGCCAGCGTCACGCTCGTGGCCTGCTCGACACCTCCGTCTTCATCGACCTCGGGCACCTCGATCCCGGCGTGCTGCCTCTCGAGGTCGCCGTCAGCGCGCTGACCATGGCGGAGCTGGCGGCCGGGCCCCACGCCACCGACGATCCCCAGGAGCGAGCTCGACGCCAGGACCGCTTGCAGCGCACCGAGGCCACGTTCCACGCACTCCCGTTCGACGATGCGGCGGCACGCTCCTACGGCCAGGTGTTCGCTGCGGTGAGCGCCGTGGGTCGCAAAGCACGCGGGGCACGAGCGGTCGACCTCCTCATCGCCGCCACCGCCCTCGCCAACGAACTTCCGCTCTACACCCGCAACGGAGCCGACTTCCGAGCACTCGACGATCTCATCCAAGTCGTAGAGGTCTGAGCTTCGCCGGTGCCCGCGTCGGTCAAGGCCGTGATCGACGTGGTCCTCGATCCCGGTCCGAAGTACCTCGGTGAACGTGAGACCGGCGTCGACGACGCTCTGAGCGGCTGATCCGGAAGCCGGGAGAGACCTGACGGCGATCGGCGCTCAGGGCTGGTCAGACGGCACCAGGGAGTAGAGGTCGAGGTCGTCCCACAGGTGCGGGCCGATCTGGGACGGCCAGTGGTCGGCTTCGGCGCTGAGGCTCACGGTGTGACCGATGCCCTCGTTGTGGACCAGGGAGCACTCTGCGCCTCCCTGGCTCACGTGCACGCAGGTCTCGAAGGCGGTGTCGAACGTGTCGCCGGTGACCGTGTCGGTCGAGTAGTGGAACATGTGGATCGGCGCGTCGTCGGGGGTGATCGAGATGATCCCGTAGTCGAAGCCGAGGGTGAGGTTCACGCCGGTCGAGACCGCGGAGCCGATCTTCGGCGAGTAGCCCGCCAGGGGACCTCCGGGCGTGGGATCGTCCATCACCGCTGTACCCATGGCTATGACGCCACCAGCGGAGCTCCCGACCATGGCGATGCGGGTGGTGTCGATGTCGTAGGTCGATGCCACCGAGCGCGCCCAACGTACGGACTCCATGCCGTCATCGATGCCGTCGAGGATCGCGTTGAGGTAGCGAGCCAGGTTCGTCGGGCTGGCGCCGGGATCGAGCCGGTAGCTGATGGTGGCCGCCACGAACCCTCGACGGGCATAGCTCCGGGCCGTTCCCGCCATGTTGGACCGGCTGCCCGAGGTGAAGCCGCCGCCGTGGATGGCGATGACCATCGGACGGAGCTCAGGGCCGTCGTCGGCCGGCGGAAGGTAGAGGTCGAGCGCAAGGTCGACCATCGATCCGACGTAGGTCTCCGCAGTCGCGTACGTGACGCCGCTCACCGTCGTGAGCTGGCTGTCGGTGTACAGAGCGGTCGAGTACCGACCGGAGGCCGGCATCGTGCGGCACGCCGCGAGGCCGGCGACCAGTGAGAGCGCCACGAGGGCGAGCGCGGCACGGCGCAACGAAGACTTCGACAAGACGGCCCCCTGGACGTCGATGGCCGAGCGCTCGGTCGCCCGGACGATTCGAGACCATAGCCAGTTGACCGATCGCGCACGCGGGCTGCGCACGCAGTGCGGCGACGCCTAGTGCTTGAACTGGCGCTCGCCGGTGAAGACCATGGCCACGCCCAACTCGTTCGCCCGGGCGATGTTGGCCTCGTCCTTCACGCTGCCGCCGGGCTGGACGATCACGGCCACCCCAGCAGCCGCCGCGGCCTCGATGCCGTCGGGGAACGGGTAGAACGCGTCGCTGGCGCAGGCGCCGCCGGCGGCACGGCCGGCGGCCTTCTCGGCGGCGATCTGGCCCGCTTCCACCCTGTTCTGCTGACCGGCGCCGATCCCCCAGGCCACGCCGTCCTTCGCCAGGACGATGGAGTTCGACGTGACCGCGGCGCAGATGCGAAACGCCAGCGCGGCGTCGGCCATCTCGGCGTCGGTGGGCTTGCGCTCGGTGACCACCTTCCAATCGGAGGCCGGCGTCACCAGGCGGTGGGGCTCCTGCACGAGCCAACCGCCCGAGATGGGACGGAGGTGGCGGGTGGCAGGCGTGGGAGGCACGGCCTCGAGCAGACGGGTGTTCTTGCGCTTGGCCTGGAGCCGTTCGATCACGCCGGGGCCGTAGCCGGGGGCGATCACCACGTCGGCCTGAGCGGCCGCGACCATCTCCTCCACGGTGGCGTCGTCGACCGGCTGGTTCAGCGCCACGATCCCGCCGAAGGCCGAGCGGGGATCGCACTCGAACGCCTTCTGGTAGGCGTCGGCCAGGGATCCGGCTATCGCGGCGCCGCACGGGTTGGCGTGCTTGATGATGGCGACGGCGGGCCGGGCCGGGTTCAACGTGCCGCCGGCCGAGCCGAGGTCGTGGGCCAGGATCCACGCCGCGTCGGCGTCGTAGAGGTTGAGGTAGCTGAGGGCCATGCCCCCGTGCTGGGTGGCGGTGGCCCACCACGGGTCGGCACCACGCGATCGGTAGAGGGCGGAGGCCTGGTGGGGGTTCTCGCCGTAGCGGAGCGTGCGCTCCTCGCGCACCGCGGCCACGTGGAGCGTGGGCGGTAGGAGGTCGTCGGCTTCGTCGTCGAACCAGGCGACCACCGCGGCGTCGTAGGCCGCGGTGTGGGCGAAGGCGGTGCGGGCCAGGCGCCGGCGGGTTTCGGCCGAGAGCGAACCGTTCGTCCGGATCTCGTCGAGCACGGCGGGGTACTCGGCCGGGTCGACCACCACGCCGACCTGGGCGTGGTTCTTGGCTGCGGCACGGGTCATGGCCGGACCGCCGATGTCGATCAGGTCCTCGGCGGTGCCGCCGCCATGGGTGAAGGCCGCCGGATCGGTGCCGAACGGGTAGAGGTTGGTGACCACGAGGTCGATCGGCTCGATTCCGTGCTCCTGCATGTCGGAGACGTGGTCGGCCTTGGTCCGATCGGCCAGGATCCCGCCGTGCAGCTTGGGGTGCAGCGTCATCACCCGGTGACCGAGGATGGCAGGGAACCCGGTGAGCGTCTCGGTGTCTGTCACGCTCAACCCGGCCTCGCGCATCGCCGCAGCGGTGCCGCCGCTGGACACGAGGTCCCAACCCAGGCCGGCCAGGCCGGAGGCCAGTTCGACGATTCCGGTCTTGTCGTAGACGGAGAACAGTGCCCTCATGGCAGAGGATCCCTTCGGGTTTCGGGGTGAGGTGCGGCCACGGACGTGGCGGGCGAGCAGCGGGCGGTCACGTCAGGACCGCCCCTCGTTCGAGGATGGCCAGGACGGTCTCGGGGTAGATGCGCCGCTCGACCTCCTTGATCCGTTCGTGGAGGGTCGACTCGGTGTCGTCGGGCAGGACCCTGACGGCTTCCTGGGCCAGGATCGGCCCGGTGTCGACGTCGAGGCCGGCCACGTGGACGGTGCAGCCGGTGACCTTCACGCCGTGGGCGAGGGCGTCGCGCACCGCGTGCCACCCCTTGAACGAGGGGAGCAACGCCGGATGGGTGTTCAGGATCCGTTCAGGAAAGGCCTCGTGCATCGGCTCGCTCAGGATCGTCCCGAACCCGGCCATCACCACCAGGTCGATCTCGTGGTCACGGAGGGTGGTTGCTAGCTGCTGCGAATAGCCGTCGCGGTCGAAGTCGGTGCCGAACCCGGGCCGCTCGACCAGCACCGCCGGGATCCCCCGCCCGGTGGCTCGTTCCAGGCCGCCGCACCGCCGGTCGGCCACCACCAGGGCCACCGGTACGCCGGCTCCGACCATGGCGTCGAGGATGGTCCCCGTACCCGACACCAACACCGCTGTGCGCACGTGGGCCGACGTTACCGACCGCGATGCCATCGGCCCCAAACACGCCGAGATCAGGCCCCGAGATGACCTCTACCTGCGGCTCCACATCGCGCGCCATGAGCGACCATCCGCCGACAGCGCGCGCAGAGTGAACTACCGTGGCCAGCGATCCCGACGAAGTCCCCGCGGAAGGCGGTACCTCAGTGAACTCCTCACTCAAGCCCAGTCAGATTGCGATGCTGGCCGGCGGAGCCGTGACCCTGATCTTCAGCTTCTTCGCGTTCGTGTCGATCGACTTCGGCGTCGGCAAGCGAACCTTCAGCGCCTGGAGCACCGACGCCAACCTGTTCCCGCTCGCCACCTGGCCGGCCATCTTCGGCCTGATCGTGGCCGGCGGCACCGCTGCCGTCCTCTTCGGCGGCGTGAAGCTGCCCGAGAACATCCTCGGGTTCACCTGGACCCAGTGGACCTTCATCCTGTCGTTCGCCTCGGTCGTGATCATGATCGGCTACCTGTTCGCCAACGAGAACAAGGGCTTCGGCTACTGGCTCATGCTCCTCGGCACCCTGGCCTACGCGGCCGGCGCCCTCATGGAGCACATGGGGATCGAACCCGGCGGATCGTCCTCCGTCGGCCAGGGGCCCGGCAGCACGCCGCCCAGCCCGTTCTGACCCCCGGTCAACACTGATCGAAGCCGGTGCCCGCCCCCTGGGGGCGGGCACCGGCGCGTTCAGCCCGCCTCCTCGGCCTCGCCCTCCAGGCCCGAACCGGGGATGCGGGTCCAGACATCGATGCCCGCGATCTGCGTCGTCAGCTCGTAGTGCTCGATCACGAAGCGGTGCATCCGCGGGAAGTTGCGCAGCGGGTAGGCGTCATAGTCGCGGAGGCCCGCCACCGATGTGTCGAGCACCAGTCGGGGCGGGTTCCGGCGAGCCGCCCGCAGTAGGGCATCGAGCGCTCCCGGAGTGGCCTCGTCGATGGTCTCGGCGCCCGCGTCGCGACCACCGGAACGGCCGGTCACGAAGTCGCTGTGCACCAGGGCACCACCCGGCGGCCGATCCGCGGTCCAGTGCACCTCGGGGAAGTTCCCCCAGATCAGCACCGCGTCACCGGGGTCGGTGTTGGCTCGCACGAAGGTCGCCACCGGGTCGGGGTCGGGCAGGTCCCGGAACGTCGCCGGGGTGAACGCGAACATGACAGCCAGAGCCCCCGGTGCCACGGTTCCGGCCAGCGCCCACGCCCGTCGCCTCACGTCCAGGCCCGCCACCACCGGCGCGGCCAGGACCACCGCCGGGGGGATCACCTGCAGCCAGTAGTGACCGAAGAACCGGAAGCCCGCCACCACCGCGGCGCACCCCGCGCCCAGCCAGAGCCAGAGGTCGAGATCGTCCCGCCAACCGCTGCGGTCCTGCCAGCGAGCCCATCCCGAAGCCATGGCCGCGGCCACCAGCGTGACGTGGAAGGCCACGAACAGTCCGACGGTCGCCGCGAACCGACCGAGGGTCGGCCCCACCTCGACCTCCGACAGCACGTAGCCACCGGTGCCCGAGAACGTCCAC
The DNA here is from genome assembly GCA_012513855.1 of Acidimicrobiales bacterium. GTDB lineage: Bacteria > Actinomycetota > Acidimicrobiia > Acidimicrobiales > Iamiaceae > Aquihabitans. The sequence goes on along the minus strand of JAAZBK010000399.1, from coordinate 24,035 downwards.
GACCAGAAGTCCGAGAACGGAACGATCAGGCCCGCGGCGGCCACGGTGGCCGCGGTCGCAGCACCGAAGGCGCCAGCGCTCAACGCCGACGACCGCCGGTCGGCCCGTTCGGCACCCGTGGCACCGGGGACCGACGGCCACCAGGCCGCGACCAGACCGGGGATGACCCCGGCGAGCCAGGACTGACGGCACAAGATGGCCACTCCCAACGCCATCCCGGCCGCCGCCGAGGCCGCCACCGTCCCCCTCCGGGCCCACACCACTGCGGCCGCTCCCGGGAAGAGCGCGAGGTGCGCGTAGTTGGCCGCCTGGGCGTCGACCGGGAAGAAGGCCACCGCTCCGGCCACCGCCAACAGGGCCGCCCACCACCCCGCCCGGGCGCCGTGTCGCCGCCGGGCGTCGAGGCCGAGGACGATCCCTGCCCCGGCCAGGCCGGTTGCGGCCAGCAGGTGCATCGGCCGGAGGTCGGTCGACCCCGTCAGGCGGAAGGACAGCTCGTACAGGAACGGCGGGAGCGGAGGCTTCCGGTCGATCGCGTCGACGTAGAGGATGCCGCCCTCGCGGATGGTGATCGCCTGCGACGCGATGGCCGCCTCGTCGGGATCGAACAGCTCGTGCACGTAGCTCGGCACCCGAACGAACAGCGCCAGGGTGGCGACGACCGCCACGAACGCCCAGGTTGGACGCAGTGCGGCACGAACAGGATCAAGGCTCGCCACGGTCGAACGACATTAGTGTCGTCCCGCCGGTGGACCACTTCGGCGTGAGACGATGACGGGATGGTCCTCCTATTCGCCCACCGGGGCGGCACCGACCACGACCATCCCGAGAACTCGATCGCCGCCATGGCCCGGGCACTCGACCTGGGACTGTCGTTGGAGTCCGATGTCCGGCTCTCCATCGACGGGGTGGCCGTGTTGGTCCACGACCCCTACGTCCGGGGCGACAGGTTCTTCCCCCGACGGGTCCGCCGGCTCACAGCCGCCAAGCTCGCCGGCTACGGGGTGATCACCCTCGACGAGCTCTACCGCGAGCTCGGGACCGACTTCGAGCTCTCCATCGACGTCAAGGACCCCGCCGCGGTGCCGGCCACGCTCGCGGTGGCCGACCGGGCGGGGGCCACCGAGCGTCTCTGGCTGGTGCACGACAGCATCTACACGCTCCAACACATCCGCCAGGCCAGCGAAGCGGTCCGGCTGATGCACGAGACCAGGCTCCCCGAGCTGGACCGTCGCACGATCGGCTACGAGCACCACATGGACCTGCTCGTCCGGTCCCGCATCGACGCCCAGAACACGCACTGGTCGCGCTGGACGCCGACCCTCGTAGAGGCCTGTCACAGCCGCGGGCTGCTGGCCTTCGGGTCCATCGCCCAGCGCCGCAAGCACATGGAGCAGGCTCTGGCCAAGGGTCTCGATGGGCTCTACACCGACTTCGTCCAGGACCTGGCCGAGGTCGCGGCCACGTTCAAGGCGGTGTCCGGCGGCGAGTCGGAACTGGACGAACCGGCGTGAGCCTCCCGATCGACGCAGTGCTGTTCGACTTCGGCCACACGCTCTTCGCCCACGCGCCCGGACCCGAGGTCGTTCGCGCCGAAGCCGCCGCTCTCGGCCACGACCTGACCGAAGAGGAAGCAGTCGACCTCTGGCTGGAGATCGATGCCGCGGCGATGGACCCCGCCGAGGTAGCCCGGGGCCGGGACCTCGACGGGGAGGTGTGGCGCACCCGGTGGCCGATCCTCTACGGGCTCGCCGACCGGGTGGTGCCGGGCATCGGCACGGCGCTCGACAGCAGCTTCCACGATCCCTGGGCGTGGATGCCCTACGCCGACACCGAATCGGTCCTGGGCGGCCTCCACGTGCGCGGGGTGGCGGTGGGGGTGGTGAGCAACACCGGTTGGAACGTGCGGACCCCGTTCGAGGTGCGCGGCTACGACGCCTGGATCCGGTCGTTCACGCTGTCCTACGAGTGCGGCGTCGCCAAGCCCGATGTCGCCATCTTCCAGGAGGCCTGCCGCCAGCTCGGCGTGGAGCCGAACCGGGCGATCATGGTGGGCGACGACGCCCGCGCCGACCCCGGCGCCATCGACGCCGGACTCGTCGACGTGATCCTCGTCGATCCGGCCACCCCCATCGGCCACCACCACGGCCTCGACCAGGCGATCCGGCGGGTCGACGAGAGCCGCCGCTGACCTGGCGGTCTCAGGCCCCGCGGTTCACCAGGACGGAACGGTCGAGGTCGGCGACGTCGTTGCTGCCGGTGAGCCCCAGCGCGGTGTCGATGTCGGACATGAGCACCCGCAGCATGTGCTCGACCCCTGCCTCACCACGACCGGCCACCGCCCACGCCCACGCCCGGCCGACCATCACGGCCCTGGCCCCGAGCGCCAGCATCTTGACGACGTCGAGCCCGGTTCGGATGCCGCCGTCGACCAGGACCTCCACCCGGTCCGCCACCGCGGCGGCGATGTCGGGCAGCGCGGCGACCGACGACGGCACCGCGTCGAGCTGACGGCCCCCGTGGTTCGACACCACCAGGCCGTCGACCCCCGCGTCGGCCGCCTGCCGGGCGTCCTCCACGTCGAGGATGCCCTTGACCAGCAGCTTGCCGTCCCAGTGCTCCCGCACCCAGGCGATGTCGTCCCAGGTGACGCTGGGGTCGAACTGCTTGTCGACCCAGCGGCGGAAGGCGATGGGCGTCTTGGCCCCGGGCACCGCCGTCTCCAGGTTGCCGAAGATGAGCGGCTTGCCGCCCAGCACGACGTCTTTGATCCAGCGGGGGTGGGCTGCGAGGTCGAGGCCGCGGAGCGCCTTCACCCAACCCACCGCCTCACCGGTCATGGCGTTGCGGGTGTCCCGGTGCCGAGCGCCGATCACCGGGAGGTCGACGGTGAGGACCACCACCGGAGCGCCGACGTCGGCGGCCCGCTGGAGCAGACCCTCGCCGAACGAGCGGTCCTTCATGACGTACAGCTGGTACCACGGCGGACGGCTCGACGCGGCCGACACCTCCTCGAGGCTGCAGATCGAGACCGTCGACTCGACGAACGGGACGCCGACCCGCGTGGCCGCCCGGATGGCCGATACCTCGGCGCGGGGCGCGTACATCCCACCCATGCCCACCGGGGCGAGGATCACCGGCGTCGACAGCTCCTGACCCAGAACGGTGGTGGACTGGTTGCGGACCTCGACGTCCTTCATCACCCGCTGGCGGAGCTTCACCGCCTGTAGGTCGCTGATGTTGGCCCGCATGGTGGTCTCGTCGTAGGCCCCGCCGTCGATGTAGTCGAACAGCTGGCGGGGCAGGCGTCGCCGGGCCAGCTCGCGGTAGTCGTTGATGGTGGCGGGCGCCAGCGCCATCGCCCGGTCGGGGAAGAACCTCATGGCCACGCAGAGTAGGTGAATCCAGCGGATCGCCACGCAACGAGCGCAGCCGGAGCGCTGGGCGCGCTCCGGCTGCGTCAGTTGGTCCGGGACGGAGGTCGGGGCGTCAGAGGCCCTTGACGATCTCCACCATCAGCTCGCCGGCCTCGGTGGGGTTGTTGCCCACCTTGACGCCAGCGTCGGTGAGGGCCTCCATCTTGGCGGCGGCGGTGCCCTTGCCACCCGAGACGATGGCGCCGGCGTGGCCCATCTTCTTGCCGGGGGGAGCGGTGACGCCCGCGATGTAGGCCGAGACCGGCTTGGTCATCTTGGTCTTGATGAACTCGGCGGCCTCTTCCTCGGCCGAGCCACCGATCTCACCGATGAGCATCACGGCCTTGGTGTCGGGGTCGGCCTCGAAGGCCTCCAGGCAGTCGATGAACGACGTGCCCGGGACCGGGTCGCCACCGATGCCCACGCAAGTGGTGACGCCGATTCCCTGGAGCTTGAGCTCGTACAGCGCCTGGTAGGTGAGGGTGCCGGAGCGGCTCACGATCCCGACGGGACCGCCGGGCAGGGCGATCTCACCGGCGGTGATGCCGATGTTGGCCTTGCCGGGGCTGATGATGCCGGGGCAGTTGGGGCCGAGGATGCGGGTGCCGGGGAAGTCGCGCTTCACCTTGTTGAAGAAGTACGCCTCGTCCTGGGCGGGCACGCCTTCGGTGATCACGACCACCAGGTCCATGCCGGCCTCGGCGGCCTCGAGCACCGCGGCCTTCACGCCCGGTGCCGGGATGAAGACGCACGACACGGTGGCGCCGGTGGCCTCCTTGGCCTCGGCCACGGTGGCGTAGACGGGGATGCCGTCCACGTCGGTGCCGGCCTTCTTGGGGTTCACGCCGGCCACCACCTGGGTGCCGTAGTCACGGTTGCGGAGGCCGTAGAAGCTGCCCTGGGAGCCGGTGAGGCCCTGGTACACGACCTTCGTGTTCTCGTCGACAAAAATTGCCATTGGTCGTTTCCTTCCGGGCTTACTTGGCGAGCTCGACCGCGGTGCGGGCGGCCTCGAGCATGGTGGGCTTGGACTGGAGCATGTCGGACTCGTGCTCGGCGAGGATGGCCCGGCCCTCCTCGGCGTTGGTGCCGTCGATGCGGATCACGATGGGGGCGTCGATCTTGACGCGGCCGAGGGCGGTGACGATGCCGTTGGCCACCTCGTCGCCCTTGGTGATGCCACCGAAGATGTTGATGAAGATGGACTTCACGTCGGGGTCGTTGTTGATGACCTCCAGCGCTCCGGCCATGACCTCGGCGTTGGCGCCGCCGCCGATGTCGAGGAAGTTGGCGGGCTTGCCACCCACCTGGTTCACGATGTCGACGGTGGACATGGCCAGGCCGGCACCGTTGGCGATCACGCCGACGCTGCCCTCGAGGCCGACGTACTGGAGGCCCTTGTCGTAGGCGGCCTGCTCGCGGTCGTCGCGGACCTGGGTGGCTTCGTACTCCTCCCAGCCCTCGTGGCGGTACTGGGCGTTGCCGTCGAGGGTGACCTTGGCGTCGAGCGCGTGGACCTCGCCGGTGGGCTTGAGGATCAACGGGTTGATCTCACAGAGGTCGGCGTCGCCCTCGGTGTAGGCGGTGTAGAGCTTGAGGAGGATGTCGACGGCACCGTCGGTGGCGTCGGGGTTGAGCTTGGCGGCCAGAACCCACTCGCGGGCGGCTGCCTCGGTGAGGCCGTCGACCGGGTCGATCCAGATCTTGGCGATGGCGTCGGGATCTTCCTCGGCCACGGTCTCGATCTCCACGCCACCCTGGGCCGACAGCATGCCGAGGTGCTTCTTGGCCGAGCGGTCGAGGGTGAAGCTGGCGTAGTACTCCTCGGCGATGTCGGAGGCGAACTCGATCCAGATGGTCTTGACGACGTGGCCCTTGATGTCGAGGCCGATGATGTTGCCGGCGTGCTCGCGCACCTCGTCGACGTTGGCTGCGAGCTTCACGCCGCCCGCCTTGCCGCGCCCGCCCACGTGGACCTGCGCCTTGACCACGACCGGGTAACCGATTCGTTCAGCGGCGGCCACTGCGTCTTCGACCGTGGTGACGGCTTCGCCGGGACTGACCGGAATGCCGTACTGCGCGAAGAACTGCTTGCCTTGGTACTCGAGAAGGTCCACTCGGACTCCGTTTCGGATTCGCTACCGGGGTGCCGGCGCGACTCGTCTGCGCCATGGCACGGCAGGGATACTAGGCAGGTGCCTGTGACCCATCCCCATCCGCAGCCTTGAGCCCGGTCGAGCGTTCCGGTCACCACGCGGGTCGGGCCGCGCTCGTGGCTTTGGTCGGCGTGGTCGTCCTGTTCGGCACGCTCGGGCTCGTCTCGGTGGCGCTGAGCGGACGCAACAGCCCCGACCTCCAGTTGGGCGATCAGACCTTCACCGCCGGTCGGGCGGCCACGCTCGCGGAGCGCATCGCGGAGTCGGGCCCGTACCTCTTCGCCGACGTCTCGGGTCGCAAGGACCGCGACATGATCCTCCAGCACCAGGGCGACGACCCCGAGACGGGCTGGTCGGCGTTCCTCGCGGCTCCCATCGACGAGCCACGCGACTGCACCTGGGACTGGCAGCCCGACGAGCAGATCTTCCGGGCCAAGTGCGATCCCGACCGCACCGCTCCAGCCGACGGCGAGGGCCTCACCCAGTTCGAGGTCACCGTGATCGACGGCAAGGTCGACGTCGACCTCAACGCCGACGCACGCGACGAAGCGACGACCACCACGTCGACCGCTGCCGGCTGACCCACGCCACGCCAGCTCCCCAACCCCCGCCAACGGGAGTCGAGACCCCCGAGGTTGGGGGCAAGCAACGTCGTCCTGCGACACGACATGCCCCCAACCCCCGCGAACCCCGAGGTTGGGGGCAATCAACGTCGTCCCACGACACGACATGCCCCCAACCCCCGCACAGGGGGACGCCGACCCCCGCCCTGACCAGCCCGACGTAGGGTCCCGGCATGCGACGAGTGGTGTGCAACGAGTGGGGCGAGCCCGAGACCCTGGTGGTCGAGGAGGTGCCGGACCCCGAACCCGGACCGGGCCAGGTGGTGGTGGCGGTCGCCGCCGCCGGCGTGAACTTCGTCGACGCGCTGTTCGTCGCCGGGACCTACCAGATCAAGGTCCCGCCGCCGTTCACACCGGGCAGCGAACTCGCCGGCACCGTCACCGCGGTGGGCGACGGCGTCACCGGGGTGGCCGTGGGCGACCGAGTGCTGTCGTCGCTGGGGCTGGGCGCCTTCGCGTCGCACGTCGTCCTGAGCGAGGCGGCGGTCGTGCCGATCCCCGACAACCTGTCCGACGGCGCCGCCGCGGTCCTCGTCCAGAGCTACTGCACCGCGTGGTTCGCGCTGACCCGGCGCACCACCGTCGCCCCCGGCGAGAAGGTCCTCGTGCTCGGAGCCGGTGGAGGGGTGGGGCTCGCCGCCATCGACGTGGCCCGTGCCCTCGGAGCGGAGGTCATCGCGGCGGCCTCGACCCGGGAGAAGCTCGACCTCGCTGCCGCGGTGGGAGCAGCGGCCACCATCGCCTACGAGGAGGAAGACCTCAAGGCCCGCGCCCGAGAGCTGTCAGGAGGCGGGGTCGACGTGGTTGTCGATCCCGTCGGCGGGGCGCACACCGAGGCGGCGCTTCGAGCGCTCGGCGTCGGCGGCCGGCTCCTGGTGATCGGCTTCGCCGCCGGCGACATCCCGTCGCTTCGCACGAACTTGGTGCTCTTGAACAACCGGTCGCTGGTGGGGATCGACTGGGGAGCGTGGGCGATGCGCAACCCGGCCGACCAGAGCACGCTGATCGACGAGGTGCTGGCCAGGGTGGCCGACGGCAGCCTGAGCCCGCCCCAGCCCACCGAGCGCCCGCTCGACGAGGCCGGGGCCGTGCTGCGCGACCTGCTCGAGCGCCGCCTCAGCGGCAAGGTCGCCCTGGTCCCTTGACCCCGGCCACCAGGTCCTGCAACGAGAAGTACTTCAGGCGTCGATGAGGCCCTGGACGATCTCGGCGACCTTCTTGCGCTGGATCTTGTCGGTGCCGCTGCGGGGGAAGTCGTCTACCTCCACGAAGTGGGCCGGCACCTTGTAGCGCGACATGCGACCCTCGGCGAACGCTCGCAGCGCCTCGGCGTCGAAGGTGGCGCCCTGCTGGAGGCGCACCGCGGCCACCGGGACCTCACCGTCGCGAGCGTCGGGGTAGGCCACCACGGCCGCCTCCACGACGTCGTCGTGCTCCTCGAGGTCCTGTTCCACCTCGACCGCGTACACCGAGTACCCGCCTCGCTTGATGACGTCCTTCATCCGACCCTCGAAGTTCACCGCGCCGAAGGGGCCGCGTCGGGCCATGTCGCCGGTGCGGAGCCAACCGTCGTCGGTGAGGGCCGCCGCGGTGGCGTCGGGAGCGCCGTGGTACCCCTTGAGGATCGAGTGGCCCTGGAGCAGCAGCTCCCCCACCCCACCCACCGGGACCTCGTTGCCGTCCTCGTCGACCACCTTGAACTTGTTGCCCGGCAGCGGAAGGCCCATCGATCCACCCAGTGCGCCAGGAACGAGCGGTGGCGAGATGCGCAGGGCCACGCCGCCGCCCGTCTCGACCATGCCGTAGCCCTCGGCGAACATCGCCTCGCCGACCGACCCGAAGAACGGGACCCGGAGCGACGCCCCCAGCTTCTTGAACTCCATGGCCAGGTCCTGGGGCATGGCGTCGGCTCCCGAGATCCAGAGTCGAACCGACTTGAGGTCTCGCTCGTCGGCACCCGCCTCCATGAGCATCCGGTACATGGCCGGAACGCCGGCGAAGACCGTGGCCCGACGGGTCTCGATGGCATCGAGCACCTTCACCGGGTTGAACTTCTTCATGAAGTAGATGGGCAGGCCGCCGCACGCGGCGCCGATGGCGATGGTGAAGCCGAAGATGTGGGCGACGGGAAGCCCCATGACGATCTCGTCGCGTGTCATCCGGCGAGGGGCGACCGACGTGAGCGGCATCCCACCGAACAGACCGCGATGGGTGAGCTGTGCGCCCTTGGGCTTGCCGGTGGTGCCAGAGGTGTAGAAGAGCGCGCCGACGTCTCTGGGATCTGCCGGTTCGGCTCGGCCCAGAGGCGGGCCGCCCTCCAGGTCGGACGTGTCTGAGACCACGAGCGACGCTCCTGAGTCCTGGACCACGTGGTCGATCTCGGCCTGGGCCATCTGGCTGTTCACCGGGGCGGGCAGACGCCCGGCGCGGGACGCGGCGAGCACCAGCAGGAACTGGTCGTAGACGTTGCCGGTGGTGAGAACCACCCGATCACCTGGTTCGGTCCGGGCATGGATCGCTCCCGCCCAGCGGTCGACCTGCGCCGCCACCTCGGCGAACGTCCGCACCCGACCGGACTCGGCCTCCTCGACCATCCTGCCGTTCCCGTGGATGGCCGCCAGCCGGTCCATGAGGACCCCGAGCGTGAGGTCCTTGCCGCGGGCAAGATCGAAGCGTTCCCCGAAGTTCATCCGTTCACCCTAGGAACCCGGTCCGAAGGTCCGCTAGTGCTGCGATCCCTCGCCGGGGTCGCGCGACTGAGGAGCGTCGATCTCCCGGCGAGACCGGCCCGACCTCCGGACGGCATCGACGGTGAGCAGGCCCAGGGCCATCCAGACCAGGGTGAAACCGGCCACCCGCTCCGGCGGGAACTCCTCGCCCAGCAGGACCACGCCGCACATCAGCTGCATGGTGGGCGTGAGGTACTGGAGCAGGCCGAGGAGCGACAGCGGGATGCGACGGGCGGCGGTGGCGAAGAGGAGGAGCGGCACCGCGGTGACGACGCCGAGAGCCGCGAGGATCAGGGTCTGTCCCGTCCCGGCGTGGCCGAACGACGCGGTGCCCTGCACCTGGAACACGGCGGCCGCCGCGAGGGCGAGCGGCGCCAGCACGGCCGTCTCGACCGCCAGCGAGGTGGCGGCCGACACCGTGACCGCCTTCTTCAGGTAGCCGTAGCCGGCGAACGAGCACGCCAGGACGAGCGACACCCACGGAACCCGCCCGTAGGCGACGGTGAGCACGCCGACTGCGATCACGGCCAGCACCAGAGCCGCCACCTGGAGGCGCCGCAGGTGCTCCCCGAGCACCACGACGCCCAGAGCCACGGTGATGAGCGGATTGATGTAGTAGCCGAGCGCGGCCTCGACCACCCTCGCCTGGCTCACCGCCCAGACGTACACCAGCCAGTTGATGCTCACCAGCACGGCGGCTGCCACCAGCCGGCTCCGCTCGACCGAGTGGCTCCGCAGGACCGAGGTCCAGGTGTGATCCCGGCGCCAGAAGAGCACACCGACCACTACCACGAACGACCAGATGATCCGGTGGGCCAGCACCTCCGTGGCCGCCACCTCGCGCACCTGGTGGAACACCAGCGGGAACACGCCCCACAGCGAGTACGCCGCGATCCCTGCGAGCGTTCCCAGCCTCAGCTCGCCGGCGTCGTCGTGAGAGACCGAGCCGGCGGGCGCACCCGCACCGGACGAGGCGATCACGTCGGACACGACCAGCGACCCTACCGACGGACCGGCCGTGGCCCTCCGGCGATTTCACCGACCCCGTGCCACGAACGAGCGGCGCGCGTCGGGCCTCGGGTTCAGTTGGAGACGAGCGGAGCCTCGGCCACCCGGCTGCCACCGGCGCGCTTGGCGGTGTAGAGGGCCGCGTCGGCCCGCCGCATCAACTCGTCGACCGATCGGGCCGGCCCGATGGCCAGGCCCACCGACAGGCCGAGGGGCACGACCCGTCCGAGCACCTCGATGGGCGCATCGAGCGCCTCCACCAGGCGTCGTGCAGCCGCTCTGGCGCTGTCGGCGTCGGTTCGCACGAACAGCGTGAACTCGTCGCCGCCTATCCGGGCCACCTCACCGAAGCCCTCAGCTGCCCTGCGCAGGCGACGGGCCACCTCGACCAGCACCTCGTCGCCAGCTCCGTGGCCGAAGTGATCGTTCACCGCCTTGAAGCCGTCGAGGTCGCAGTACATGAGGGCGACGTCGGTGGATCCAGCGGCCAACTCTGCCTGGACCGTGCGCTGGAAGAGCCCCCGGTTCGCCAACCCGGTGAGGTGGTCGTGATCGGCCAGGTCCGACAGTTGGCGGTGCTCGGCCGACCGCACCAGGGCCAGCTGCACGTACCTGAGAGACCGCAGGATCACGAAGTCGTGGGCCCTGACGGGCGGGGTGTCGACCGCCCGCCACACCGTCATGACCGCCGGCTCGATGGATCGATGAGGCACCAGCGGGATGGCCCAGCAGCCGGCCGCCTCCTCGACGGCCGTGTGCCCGGCGAACGCCTCGACGTCGACGGTTCGCACGTACTGCGGTTCACCGCTGCGCGCGGCCTCGTGCCACGGCGCGTCGGCGATCCGTTCGATGCCGAGCGGATGCCCGGCCCCGTCCACCGATTCGAAGTGCACACCGTCGAACCCGTGGTGGATGCTCACCCCGAGCGACTCCATCGAGATGGCGATGGAGAGGGCCAACCGGGCGAACACCACGTCGAGCGGATCGCCGGCCAGCAGCGCCGCGAAGAACTCGTCGAAGTGGAGCTGAGCGTCCCAGGGCAGGAAGTAGAAGGTCATCCCCTCGACGTCGGTGTCGAACAGGGGGACGGCCCCGATGGCCATCCAGGTCAGGGTGCCGTCCTTGCGGATGATCGGGAAGGCGGTGGGCACCGCTATCCCGAGGTCGTCGGCGCGCGTCAGCTCCTCGATCGACTGGAGCGCACGCTCGACCTCCTCGGGCGGCGTGAACTCGATCACGTTGCGACCGAGGATCTCGTGGGGCTCGTACCCGAAGGACGCCTCGACCGAACCTCCCGCGTAGACCACCGTTCCCGTGCCGTCGGCCACCAGGACCGGGAGGGTCAAGGTGTCGACGATGACGCGGAAGGCCACGTCGCTGATCACCTGCGGTCTCGCTGCTTCGTCCATGGCCGTTGCTGAGCCCTCGCCCGGAGTACGCCCAGCCATGCTCTCCTCCCGCCTCGCTGTTCCCGGGGCGTCGAAGCCGAACGTTACCGTGAGCCCTGTGACCCGTCCCTCCACACCGGTGTACCCACCCGGTCGCACCCCGGCACCGGCAGCCCTGGTGGACGGCCAGCGGTACGCCTACGGGACCTTCGACGGCCCCCTCCCGGTGGTCAACCCCCTCGAAGTCGCCGGTCGCAACCCGGTGCGCCGCGCGCTGCGAAACCTGCGGTTGAAGGAGTGGGAGGCCTTCCAGCTCGGCAACGATGAGTGGTTCGTGCTGGGAGCGGTGTACGACACCAAGTCGCTCGGCCTCCTCCAACTGCTGGCGGTGAACAAGGAGGCCGCCACCATCTCGCGGTGGGAGACCAAGCTGCCCAGCCCGCTCATCCACGTGGCCCGTGGCCTGGACGGAACCCGGTCGGCTGGACGGTTCCGGGATCTGTCGATCTCCATCGTCAACGAGATCTCCGCGGGAGCGCTCACCGTCGACGTCGACCATCCCGGTTCCGCTACGAAGCCGAGCCTCCACCTGCACGGCGTCGGCCGGTGCATGCCCGGCGATGCCGGCCACCTGGTGATCTGCCACCCGTTCGACACGAACGAAGATGACCGGGCGCTGTACTCGCACAAGGCGATGATGCCGTTCCAGGGGCGCATGACCATCGGCGCGGAGATCGTGGAGCTGGACGCCGAGCGGTCGTTCATGATCCTCGACGACCACCACGGCGACTACCCCTCGCCCATGAGGTACGACTGGATCACCGGGATCCGACGAGCTCCCGAGAGTGGCCGGGTCGAGGGCTTCAACCTCACCCGCAACCAGATCCGTGACCCACACGTCTTCAACGAGAACGCGATCTGGCTCGGCTCAGAGGTCCACCGCCTCCCACCGGTGACGTTCGAACGCCGGAAGGGGCCGTGGGGCCCGTGGCGGGCGCGCGACACCACCGGCGCGGTCGACGTCACCTTCACGCCCACAGTTCGCAGCGCCATGCACGTCGGCCCCAAGCGCTTCCTGGCCGAGTACTACGCGCCCTACGGGTGGTTCGAGGGCACCATCGAGGCCGAGCACGCCACGCTCGTGGTCGACGGCTTCTTCGGGGTGGGGGAACAGAAGATGATCCGGGTCTGACCCACTGCGCTCTGGCGGTGGTCAGGCCTTCTTGAGCGGAGCCCAGGCGAGGAGCAGGACCTTCTGCCCCACCGTGGGGAAGTTGACCGTGATCTCGGTCTTGTCTCCCGTGCCGCGCAGGTCCACCACCACGCCCTCTCCCCACTTGCCGTGGACGACGTCCTCGCCGATGCGGAAGTCTCCGGCGGGTGGACCGGCGGCGGCTTCGGCCTGGCTGGCCAGTCCGGCGGCTATGGCCTGATCGACCCGACGCTCGCGGTTGGCGGCCCGGCGCTCCGAGGAGATGCGGCTCTGCCGGCGGGGGCGCTCGCCCCAGCTCGACTGGGTGGACGTCATCGACGCCGCGTCGGCCCAGGCCCCCGAGCGCGACGAGCGCCGGTTGCCCTCGATGGCCTGCACCAGCCGCTGGGGGATCTCGTCGAGGAACCGGCTGGGCGGGTTGTACTGGGTCGACCCGAAGATGGTGCGGCTCCACGCGTGGCTCAGGTAGAGCCGCTCCCTGGCCCGGGTGATGCCGACGTAGGCCAGGCGGCGCTCCTCCTCCAGCTCGTGGGGCTCGGTGAGCGACCGCAGGTGCGGGAACACGCCGTCTTCCAGGCCGATCAGGAACACCGCCGGGAACTCCAGGCCCTTGGCCGAGTGGAGCGTCATCAGCACGACCTGGGAGTCGTCGTCTGGGATCTGATCGGAGTCGGCCACCAGGCTGACCTGTTCCAGGAACTGGTCGACCGATTCGGCCTCCCGGGCCGATCCCACCAGCTCGGCCAGGTTCTCCAGCCTGCCTTCGGCCTCCACCGAGTGCTCGGCCTGCAGCTCGGCCGCGTATCCGCTGTGCTCCAGCAGGGCCTCCAACATCGGGGCCGGCCCCTGCTCGACCATCGTCTCGACCGAGTCGATCAGCTTGAGGAACGCCTCGATCCCCTTGACCGCCCGACCGGAGATGCCGGCCTCGTCGTGGCGGCGGACCGCCTGCATGAACGACAGGCCGTTCATGGCAGCCCACGCATCGAGCCGCCCGACCGTGCTGTCGCCGATGCCGCGCTTGGGCACGTTGAGCACCCGCTTGACGGCCACCTCGTCGGCCGGGTTGACCACCGCCTTCAGGTACGACAGCGCGTCCTTCACCTCTCGCCGGTCGTAGAAGCGGGTGCCGCCCACCACCTTGTAGGGGATGCCCGCCCGCAGCAGGTGCTCCTCCACCACCCGGCTCTGGGCGTTGGTCCGGTAGAAGACGGCGACGTCGCCCCACGAGTGCTGGCCGGAGTCGTGCAGCTTGGCGATCTCGTGGGCCACCCACTGGCCCTCGTCGCTCTCGTCGTCGGCGTGGTAGCGGATGATGGCGTGGCCTTCGCCCTCGTCGGTCCACAACTCCTTGGGCTTGCGGCTGGCGTTGTTGGCGATGACCGAGTTGGCCGCGTCGAGGATGGTCTGGGTGGAGCGGTAGTTCTGCTCCAACACGATCACCGTGGCGTCGGGGAACGCCTCCTCGAACTCCAAGATGTTCCGGATGTCGGCGCCTCTAAACCTATAGATACTTTGATCGCTGTCGCCGACGATGCAGACGTTGTGGTGATCTCCGGCCAGTTGCAGCACCAGCTCGTTCTGGACCCGGTTGGTGTCCTGGTACTCGTCGACCAACACGTGCTGGAAGCGGCGGCGGTAGTGGTCGAGCACCTCCGGCTCGGTGCGCAGGAGCTCCACGGTGTTGCGGAGGAGGTCGTCGAAGTCCATGGCGCCCGCCTTGAGCAGGCGGGCCTGGTACTCGGCGTAGATGTCGGCGATCTTGCGTTCGAAGATCTGCTCCGCACGGTCGCGGTACGCGTCGGGACCGATGTCGTCGTTCTTGGCCGCCGAGATGGTGGCGTGGACCGAACGGGTGGGGAACCGCTTCGAGTCCAGACCGAGGTCCCGGATCACGTACCCGGTGAGGCGCTGGGCGTCGGCCTGGTCGTAGATGGTGAACGACGACGGGTAGCCGAGGCGGTGGCCGTCTCGCCGGAGGATGCGCACGCAAGCCGCGTGGAACGTCGACACCCACATCTTCTCGGCCACCGGGCCCACGAGGGCGCCAACCCGCTCGCGCATCTCCTGTGCGGCCTTGTTGGTGAAGGTGATGGCCAGGATCTCGAACGGCGAGACGCCCTGCTCGATGAGGTGGGCGATGCGATGGGTGAGCACCCGGGTCTTTCCCGAGCCCGCTCCCGCCACCACCAGCAGCGGCCCCTCGGCGTGGGTGACGGCCTCCGCCTGGACCGGGTTGAGCCCGTCTACCAGAGACGGAGGGGGCGGGGCATCGGACATCGGAGCCACCCTACCGGTGGGTGCTGACAGGCCCCTTTCCACCTATCTCGGGGCGATGCGGGAAGAATGGGGGCATCTTCACGATGATCCCCGTTCCCGTCGGGCCTCGACCCGACAGTCGCGTTCGATGAGCGCCAAGCGCTCTTCCGCGTCCCGTCGCGCCGTCAAGCGGACGCTGTTCGTGTTGTTCTTCCTGTTCGTCATCTACTACATCGTCCTGCCGCAGTGGGCCCAGAGCCGGGAGTCGGCCGACCTGATCCGCCAGGTGAACCCGCTGCTGCTGGCGCTCGCCGTCGGGCTCCAGGGCTCGGCGCTCATCGCGTACACCGTGCTCACCAGGGTCACCCTCCCGCCGGAACCTCACCTGTCGATGTTCACGATCTTCCGGATCCAGCTGGCCACCAAGTCGGTCACCAACATCGTCCCCGGCGGGTCCGCAGCCGGCGGCACCCTGGGATACCGGCTCTTCACCGAGAGCGGGGTGCCCCCCACCGCGGCCGGGTTCGCCATGGCCACGGTGGGTCTCGGATCGGCGGTTGTGCTCAACCTCCTCCTGTGGGTGGCGCTCCTCATATCCATCCCCCTCAACGGCTACAACCCCCTCTACGCGGGCGCCGCTCTCGTCGGCGTGCTGCTGCTGGCGTCGGCCGGCGCGCTCGTTTACCTCCTGATGGAGGGGCGGGACCGGGCCGAGAAGGTCCTGAGGGCGATCGCCCGACGGGTCCCCTACGTGCACGAGGACACCGCCTCGCGGTTCGTCCACCAGCTCGCCGAACGCCTCCACGAACTGGCCCGACAGCCAGAGCTGATCAAGAGCGGGGTGCTCTGGGCCACGGCGAACTGGCTGCTGGAGGCGGCTTCGCTCTGGGTCTTCCTCCGCGCGTTCGGGAGCTCGGTCAACCCCATCAACCTGGTGGTGGCGTTCGGCCTCGCCGGCGTGCTGGCGGCGATCCCCATCACCCCCGGCGGCCTCGGCGTGGTGGAAGCCGCGCTGGCGCCGACCCTGGTCGGGTTCGGGGTTCCCGCCAACTCCGCCACCATCGCCGTGCTGTGCTGGCGCTTCGCCCAGTTCTGGTTGCCGATCCCCCTCGGCGGCATCGCCTACCTGTCGTTGAAGATGGGCACGCTCGGACGGCAACGACGGCTCGGAACCGTGCGCGACCTGGCCCACGAGACCGGACAAGCCGCGTCCCGAAGGGTCTGGGACGACGCCACCGGCGAGTACCGCTGGGTCGCCCACCCGCGAACGGAGGAGCCAACCGCCGCTGGCGAGCCCCACACCGACGAGCCCCACGCCGACGAGCCGATTGCTGACGAACCCGATGTTGACGAGCCCGATGCCGACGAGGCCGCCAGCTGAGTGATCAGCCCCCAGGACCCCGCGACGAGAAGATGACCTCGGGGGGCGGTTCCTCGACCGGTTCGCCCACGCGGTGGACGCCGATGGTTCCGGGAGTGATCTCGATCTGGGCAAGGATGGCGTCGACCGCACCATCGGCCGGCGCCGCCTCCACGTAGGCGAGGTGGCGACCCGCCCTCACCAGTTCCTCGGCTCTCTCACGAGCCATCTCCCGACCGGCGCCGAGGAACGGGGCCAGGCCCTCGGGGGTGACCTCGGCGTCGAGGGCATCGGGCAGATCGTTGGCGAAGGTGTACGGGGAGACGTACGCGAACCCCGCCGACGCGAACAGGTCCGGGTAGAGCTCCAGCGGCCTGCCGATCCTCTCGGGGTGGTCGTGCTCCACCACGTAGTGGATGCGGTAGCCGCGAAGGCCCAGCGCCTTGAAGATCGACCCCCACGTGGCCTGCACGTACGACGCTATGTCGGGGCTCCACAACGACATCGTGGTGCCGGCGCGGTAGAGCCGGTCGACCGCTGTGACCGCCGCCTTCGCCAACGCGCGATCGGACAGGGCCGACACCATCGACTCCACCCGCATCTCAGCGGCGGTGAGAGCGATGGCGCGGTCCTCGGTGTTGAGGATCGAGAGGCGCTCGCCCTGTTCCACGGGCACGCCCGCGTCGACATCGAGGTAGGTCTCGATGCTGTCGAACCGCCACTGGGCGACGAAGGCGTCCTGGTCTTCTGCCATCAAGCGCATCCTCCCACAACGATCAGGCTGTCGTGACCGGGATCGTGACCGGGACCGTCTCCCGACCGCCACATCCCCACGTGCCGCGGCGACGCCACCACTATGCTCCCGATCAGTCGACGCGAGCACTGGCCGAGCGCCGACCCGATGTGGGGAACGAGTCCTATGGGGCCAAGGGGTGAAAACCACGACGGACGGACCCGAGGCGATCCCGCGGGCCCCTCTGAGCTGGAGCGCATGCTGCGGGTGGTCGTCGACGAGACGGTCGACTCCATAGCCCGGTTCGACCGTCGACTCCGCTACGACTTCGTCAACGACCGCACGGCCCAGCTGAGCGGGCTGGCCGTCCACGAATGGATAGGCCGGACCCACGCCGAGATGGGCTTCGGAGACGATCAGGCCGAGCTCCGCGAGGACCGGATCCGCAAGGTGTTCGCCACCGCGGAGAAGGCCACCTATCAGGACAGCTTCGGTTCGGGCGAGCGCGAACGCTGGTTCGAGACCACGCTCATCCCCCAGGTCGATGACCACGGAGGCGTCGAGCACGTCATCATGATGAGCCGCGACATCACCAGCCGGAAGCTGGCCGAGAACGCCCTCATCCGGGCGGCCGCCCGCGACCCGCTGACCGGCCTGGCCAACCGGACCGCCCTGCTCGACGTCCTCGAGCAGGCCGTGCGAGCGAGCTTCGACTCCACCTTCACCACCGCGGTGCTCCTCGTCGACCTCGACCGCTTCAAGCTCGTCAACGACTCCCTCGGTCACGCGGTGGGAGACAGGCTGCTCTGCCTGGCGGCCGAGCGCCTCGTGGAGAACGTGAGGCCCGGCGACCTGGTGGCCCGGCACGGCGGCGACGAGTTCGTGGTGGTGATGCGGCACCTCCCCGATCCGGCCGAAGCCGTGCACGTGGCCTTGCGGGTGGTCGAGGCGTTCCGCCGCCCCCTCCTCTCGGGCGAGACGGAGCTGTCGGCCACCGCCAGCGTCGGCATCTCGGTCACGTCGGCCAGCCGCGACCAGGTCGACGCCAACGACCTGCTCCGAGAGGCCGATACGGCGATGTACGTGGCCAAGGCCAACGGACGCGACGGGGTGTCGGTGTTCGACGAGACCCTCCGCACCGCCATCGACGAGCGCCTGCGCCTGGAGAACCAGCTCCGGGGCGCGCTGCCCCGCGACGAACTGGAGGTCTGGTACCAGCCCGAGGTCAGCCTCGCCAACGGGACCATCCGTGCGGCCGAGGCGCTGCTCCGGTGGCGGCACCCCTCTGGCGAGGTCTATCCGGCGGCACGGTTCATCGAGATAGCGGAGGAGAGCGGCCTGATCGTCCCCATCGGCAACTCCGTGCTGGAGACCGTGTGCCGGCAGGCAGCCGAGTGGAACCGCCACGACATCCTCCTGCGGATGAACCTGGCTCCCCGCCAACTGGACGATCCTGACCTGCTCGCCCGGTTCCACCGGGCGATCGACGCCACCGGCTGCCGGCCGGAGCAGCTGTGCGTGGAGATCACCGAGTCGGCTCTGCTCCACGACACCCCCGCGGCGGCCAGCAACCTGGAAGGCCTGTCGGCCATCGGGGTGTCGATCGCGCTGGACGACTTCGGCACGGGCTACGCGTCGCTCACCTACCTGCGCCGCTACCACATCGACGTGGTGAAGCTCGACCGCAGCTTCGTGACCGACATCGCCACGAGCGACCGTGACCGGCGGTTGACCGCTGCGGTGGTGGCCATGGCGGACAAGCTCGAGATCTCGGTCACCGCCGAAGGCGTCGAGACCGCCGAGCAGGCCGAACTGGTCCGCTCGCTCGGTTGCGAGGGAGCGCAGGGCTACCTCTACAGCCCGGCCGTACCGGCAGCCGACCACGAACAGATGCTGCAGACCGGCGCACCGCTCCGAGCCTGAGGTACCGCTCCGCCGGCGGGCGATCGCAGCCGCGACGCGCCGCCGGTCGCCCTCCTCGCGGACGGCGACCGGCGGCAGTGACGCTCTCACGGCAAAGGAGTCCACCCCACACCGCGAACGTCAGGGACTTCTCTACCCCGATCGACCCCGAACGATGCACGTTCGGGTTCGCGCGGTTCAGAGGTGGGCCAGGCGGTGGGCCACGGTCTCCACCACGCATCCGAGCGGATCCGACATCGCCCGGTCCCGTCCGAACCTCTCCACCAGGCTCACCGCGTCGACGTGGTCGCCCACCCCGTCGAAGACCTCCCCAGCCACCACGAGCACCGGCACCCCCAGCTCAGCGCCCAGATCGACGATCCCCCCGACCACCTTGCCGTCGAACGACGACGCGTCGACGAAGCCCTCGCCGGTGACCACGAGGTCGACGCGCTCCACCGCGTTCACCAGGTCCAACTCGTCGGAGATAAGGTCGAACCCGGGTTCGATCACGGCTCCCACCGACGCCAGCCCTCCCGCCAGGCCACCGGCAGCCCCGGATCCCGCCAGCTGGTCGACCTCGATCCCGTGCTCGTCCCGATAGACCTGCGCCAACCGTTCCAGCCGGCGACGCAGCAACTCGACCTGAGCCGGTGTCGCCCCCTTCTGGGCCGCGAAGCGGCCGGCGGCGTCGACGAAGCGGGTGTCGACGTCGACCGCGGCCACCAGTTCGACCCCCCGGAGGCGAGCCGTCGGGAACAGGGCCTTCACCGCCCCGAGCCCGCCGTCGGTGGTGGCCGAACCGCCGTGGCCCACGAGGATCCGGCGAGCTCCGGCGTCGAGCGCGGCAGAGATCAGTTCGCCGGTGCCGGTGGTGTCGGCGGCGATGGGATCGTTGCCGTCGGGTCCGCCCACCAGCTCCAGTCCCGACGCCCGGGCCATCTCGATCACGGCGGTGCGCCCGTCGAGCCGCCAACCGGCGTCGACCTGCTCCCCGAGCGGGCCCCTGACCACGGTGGATCGGTTCGCGCCCCCGAACACCTCGAGGAACCCCTCGCCACCGTCGCTGAGCGGCACCTCGTTCGTCCTGGCTCCGGCGGTCGCCGCGCCGGCCGCCACCGCGCGCGCCACCTCGGCCGCGGTCGCGGTGCCTCTGAACTTGTCGGGCGCGGCGAGCACTCGCATCACCCCATAGTGCCCGTGATCAGCGCACCGGGGCGGCTGCCAGCTGGTCGGCCAGCCAGTCGGCCGAGGTGCGCGCCGTGGCCGCGGAGCGGAGGCCGTCGGCGCGCCGCCGTCGCTCGCCGGGTGTGGCGTCGAGGGCACCAGCCATGGCCCTCGCGGTCTGACCGACGTCGAACGGGTCGGCGCGCCAGGCGTGGGTGGCCAGCTCGGGCCAGGCCCCGGCCTCGGGTGACAGCAGGAGCTGACCGTCGCGGTCGTTCACCACCACCGCCTCCTTGGCCACCAGGTTGAGACCGTCGCGCACCGGGTTCACCACCACGACGTCGGCTCGGACCAGCGCCGCCACCGAGCGGGGGTAGTGGTCGGTGGGGTCGTAGTGGATGGGGGTCCAGTCGGAGGTGCCGAAGCGCTCGTTGATCTCCCCAACCCGGCTGGCCACCGCCGTGGCGTAGCGGTCGTAGTCGGCCACCCCCTGGCGGGACGGGTAGCAGAACGCCCCGAACACCACCTTGCCGTGCCTCGAGGGATCGGCCTCCAGCAGCGCGGCGAAGGCATCGAAGCCCCGCAGGATGTTCTTCGACAGCTCGATCCGGTCGACACGGGCCACGAACGCGCGGTCGCCGATGATCTCATCGAGCTCGCGGCCGGCCTCCTGGCACGCCGCGGACTCGACGGTGGCCCGAAGGTCGTCGGGGTCGGGGGCCAGCGGCGACGCGAAGGTGGCAGGGGGCCTGATGCCCAGGTCTGCACAGCAAGCCTCGAAGTCGGCCACCCACCTACCGGTGTGGAACCCCACGGCGTGGTGGGCCGCGAGCCCGTCGACCAGCTCGGTCCGGACGACGTCGGGGAGCATCCGCAGCCATGCCGGGGTGGCGAACGGCGTGTGGCTGAAGTGGACCAGTGCCAGGTCGGGCCGGGCCCGCCGCAACGGCTCGGCCATGAGGCAGAGGTGGTAGTCCTGGATGAGCACCACCGCATCGCGCGGGGCGTCGCCGGCCACCGCCTCGGCGAAGGCGACGTTGACCCTTCGGTATGCGTCCCAGGCGCTGTCGACCCAGCCGGGAGGCCACGTGGGCGAGTACACGGAGTCGAACAGGCCGTGGTGGGCGAACCAGAGCGCTTCGTTGCACACCGAGTCGTAGTGGAGGCTCCAGGTCCGGGCATCGATGTCCAGCAACCGGACGTCGAAGCCGTCGGCGGGCACCACCCCCCGGGCGGCGGTGGCGCGGTCTCCGTCGGTCATGGCCGCGGCGACCCACAGCGCTCCGGTGCCACGGACCAGCGGCCCCAGGCCCGATGCCAGGCCACCTGCACCACGGCGCACCACCGGTTCGTCGTCGACCAGGCTGAACGACACCGGACCCCGGTTCGAGACCACCACCAGCGGGCGGTCGCCGCCCGGCGACGGCTGGTGGCCTTCGGGGCTGCTCATCGGGGGTCTCCCTGGTTCGTCGGTCCGAGGCCGCAGGGGAACCTATCCATCGGCGCCCGCTCCGAAGCGCAGTGCGCGCAGGAGCTCCTCCACGTCGGAGCCGGCGATGGTGATGTCGGCCTGCTCCCTCATCCGCGGGTCCATCTCGCTCGACGCCACCGCCACCGCCGCGGTGGTCAGCCCCTCGGACCGGAGCTCGGCCAGAGCGGTGAACGCCGGGAGGTCACCCACATCGTCGCCCACGAACACCGCGGCCTCGACTCCGTCGACGCCCTCGATCACCCGTCGCACCACGGTCCCCTTGTCGGCGGGAACCGGTGGGTGCACCTCGACCGACATGCGAGCCGGGCGCACCTCGAGCGAGTGACGGCCGGCGATCCGCGTGGCGAGATCGACCGCCGCCTCGCCCAGCTCCGGGTGCCGCCGGTAGTGGACCGTCACCGACAGGCCCTTGTCCTCGACCTCCAGCCCCGTCAGCCGGCCATCTCGGGCGATCGACGTGGTCAGATCGGACACCGCGCCCGTGACGGCGTCCTGCCACCGGAGGAACTCGTCGGGAACGACCGTCTGACCGCCGTCGACCTCCTCCATGCCGTAGAGACCCGACAGGAACAGGCCGCCGGGCAGGTGATCGGCCAGGAAGCCGACGGGCCGCCCCGACACCACGCAGACCTGGCGGTAGCGGTGGCCCAGGGCGGCCAGGTGGTCGACCACCCCCGGTCGGGGCCGCGCTGCCGCGGGATCTTCGACGACGTCGGCCAGCGTCCCGTCGAAGTCGAACATGAGCACCGCCTTCTCTGGACGGGCGACGATCTCGGCCAGCGCGGCGGCCAGCTGGTCGGCGGAGGTCAGTTGCCCGACGCAGGCGGCGTGTCTGCGCCCAGGACCACCACCACGTTGGCGTTCTCGGCCCCTGGCCCGGGAGAGGTGGACGGCATGGCCTCGACCACGTCGGGGGCCTTGCCCATCACCGCCGCCACCGCTTCTGCGTCGGCCTGGTAGCTCTCGGCGAAGTAGACGACGGTGGTGGCCGGCCGGGCGGAGGCGTTGCCGGCCTGCTGCATCACGAAGCCGGTCTCGCCGATGCTGGCGCTGGTGGTGCCCGCCACCCCGGGGCAGGCACTTCCGCAACCGTTCAGGACCAGGACCTTCACCTGGTTCGGCGGCCGGGTGTCGGTGGTCTCCGGCACGCTCGAGGTGGTGGTCTGATCAGGCGTGGTGGTGGTGCTCTCGTCGACAGACTCGTCGTCGTCGTCGCCCAGGCCGGAGACGTCGATGGTGCTGTCGGTGACCTCGCCGCCGTCACCGGAGCCGTTGGTGGCCACCTGATCGGCCGCCCCGCCGTTCCCCGCGTTCAACAGGAGGAGCAACCCCACCACCACCGCCACGGCCAGCACGGCGAGGCCACGGGTGTTGGAGTCGAATCCACTGGTGCTGTGGTCGGGGGCGGTCATCGATGGGGCCAATCGTTAGCGGGGCGGGCCTCGACGAACTCGGGCCGACGTCGTTCGCGCTGGCGGCGCAACCGTCGGGCCACGAGGGGATCGAGTTGGAAGGCTTCCGGATCCGACAGGATCTCACCCAGGAGCTCGTGGTAGCGAGCGGGCGAGACCTCGAAGTGCTCCCGGATGGCCCTCGCCTTGGCATCGGGGTCGGCCCACCACATCCGCTCGAAGTCGAGGATCGCCTTGTCGCGGTCTGTGAGCGCCATCCCCACCAGCGTTGTCTGCCGGCACCGACGATGCAAGCACCCCCCTTCCGGGCCGGACGGCGAGGAGCCTCCAGTAGGATCCCCCCTTACCGTGCGACCACGACCCACCAGCGGACCCCGTCGGGGCACCGGTGGGCCCGTTCACGGGACCCACTGGCGATGATCGCCATCCTCATCTGGCCCCTGATCGTCGGACTCGTGGTCCTGCTCGGGGGAGCGCGGCTCAACCGGATCCGTCCCGGGCTGGCCGCGACGGTCTGCGCAACCGTGCCCGGGGTCACCCTGATCTGGCTGCTCAGCAAGCTCAAGGGGGTCAACCGGGGAGACGTGGTCACCGCCCACGTCTCGTGGATGCCCGAGCTCGGCGTAGACCTCGACCTGCGACTCGACGGCCTCTCGGCGGTGATGGTCCTGCTAGCAGCAGGCATCGGGCTGGCGGTCTTCATCTACTCCGCGGGCTACTTCGACTCGGCCGATCCCCGGGTCGGCCGGCTCCTCGGACTCCTCACGCTCTTCGGCGGGGCCATGGTCGGCCTCGTGCTGGCCGACAACCTCCTGGTCATCTACGGGTTCTGGGAGCTCACGTCGATCACGTCCTTCCTGCTGATCGGCGACCGTCACGAGAAGGGTCCGGCACGCAACGCCGCCCTGCAGGCGCTCCTGGTCACCGGAACCGGCGGTCTCGCCATGCTCGGCGGGTTCCTGCTGCTCGGCAACGAGGCGGGCACCTACCGCCTGTCGGAGATCCTGGCTGCTCCCCCGTCGGGAGGCGTGGTGGGAGCGGCGCTGGCCCTGATCCTCCTCGGGGCCTTCACCAAGTCGGCCCAGTACCCGTTCCACGCCTGGCTGCCCGGCGCCATGGTGGCCCCCACTCCCGTGAGCGCCTACCTGCACGCCGCCACCATGGTGAAGGCGGGCGT
>JAAZBK010000398.1 GCA_012513855.1 Acidimicrobiales bacterium | reverse complement strand
GCCGGCCGACCTCCGGGACCGGAACCACTCGATCCGCTCGTCGATCGTCTGCTCTCGCTCAGACCACGCGGCGGTGGTGGTCGAGAGGTACGAGTTGTAGATGTCGGTCACCGCAGCCATGTCGGCCTCGATGGCGTCCCTGATGACGGTCATGCACGCCTCCGGCCGATCGATGCGACGAGATCGTACGACTGCGCCGGCCAGCGGCGTACCACGGCCGGGCATGCGATCGCCGGTCGTCGCCCGATAAGGGTGCGGAGGGCGAGCGACCGATGAGGAAGTATGGGCAGATGGCCACCCACGTCTTCCGAGTGATCGTGCGGGGACGGTTCGGAGAGCTGGACGAGACAGCTCGCGAGAGGTTGCTGGCCGACGTCGACGACCACGAGGCGATGCGGGCGGCGTTCACCAGGGACGGCACGCTCACCTACGACCGCCGGCTCGACTTCTTCAGCTTCCGCTACGAGGTTCGGGTGTCGGTCGACGACGGACCCGAACCGTCGTCGACGCCTTCGGACGCCACCGAGGTCGCGTTTGCCGAGGCGGTCCGCCGGGCCGACGAGCACCTGTCGGTTCGGGGACTCTCGTACCGACACCTCGAGCCCACCGGATCTGATCTGACCCGGATCTGGGAGACCGAACGAACCGAAGGGAGCGCCGCCCGTGGCCGGACGTGAGTGGAACGCAGACAGCTACGACCGGGTCGGCGGCCCGATGACCGCCATGGCTGCCGCAGTGACGGAACGCCTGACCCTCGAGGGCCACGAAACGGTGCTCGACGCCGGGTGCGGTACCGGACGGGTCACCGAACTGCTCCTGGACCGTCTGCCCACTGGCCGAGTGATCGCGGTCGACGCCGATCCGGAGATGGTGAGGCTCGCCCGGGAGAACGTGGGCGCACGGGCCGAGGTGTTCCAGGCAAACCTGTTGGAGTTGGAGCTCGAAGACCCGGTCGACGCGGTGCTGTCCACCGCCACGTTCCACTGGGTGCTCGACCACCCGGCGCTGTTCGAACGCCTGCGCTCGGTCCTGAAGCCCGGTGGTCAGTTGGTTGCGCAGTGCGGGGGAGAGGGCAACATCGCCGGGCTCCGTGCAGTCGGTGACGCCGTCGCTCGGCTGGCTGAGTTCGCTCCGCACCTCGACGGCTGGGAGGCGCCCTGGTACTACGCGGCTCCCGGTGAGACCGCCGAGCGGTTGGAGGCCGCCGGCTTCGTCGACATCCGAACCTGGCTCGAGCCCTGGCCGGTGGAGCCCGACGATCCGGCCGAGTACCTCGCCACCGTCACGTTGGGAGCTCAGGTCCAGCGGTTGCCCCAGGAGCTCGTGGAGCCCTACGTGAGCGCGGTGATGGAGCGCTGCGACGGGGCTCGAACCATCGACTACGTGCGACTCAACATCGACGCCAGGGTCGCCGGTTCCTGAGAGCGACGCGGCCGCATCCGGCCTACGGTGGGCCCTTCGCCAGATCACAGGGGTCAGTCATGGTTCGCAGGATCTTCCTTCTGGTGGCGTTGGTAGCCGCCTCGCTCACCGCCGTCGCCACCGGTCCGGTCTCATCGCAGACCGTCGACGTCGGGTCCGACGCGGTGAAACCGATGATCTTCGTCCACGGGTTCATGGGATCGGGTCAGCAGTTCGAGTCACAGGCGCTCCGCTTCACCAGCAACGGCTACCCGGCCGAGCTGATCCACGCGTTCGAGCACGACTCGCTCGCCTACCCCGGCAGCCAGGCCGAGGTGTGGGCCGGCATCGACGCCAGCGTCGAGTCGGCGCTGGCCGAGAGCGGCAGCGACCAGCTGTACCTGCTCGGCCACTCCCAGGGGACCGGAGTGGTGCAGGGCTACCTCAACAGCGACCCGGCCCGGGCTGCACGGGTGGCCGCCTACGTCAACCTCGATGGTGGTGCCGGTGGCACCGTCCCCGAGGCGGTGCGCACCCTGGCGGTGTGGGGCGAAGGCCCCGCCGACCGTCAGATCCCCGGCGCCACCAACGTCCAGTTCGCCGACCAGGGCCACACCCAGGTGGTGAACTCGCCCGAGACGTTCGAGGCGGTGTACGAGTTCTTCCTCGGCCAGGAGCCCCGCTACCGCGAGGTCGTGCGGGAGGCATCGGACGACATCGAGGTGTCGGGCCGGGTGGTGCTCTTCCCGGAGAACGCCGGGGCGACCGACGCCACCTTGTCGGTGTACGAGGTCGACGGCACCACCGGTGAGCGCCTCGGCTCGCCAGTGGCCACGGTGGCCCTGTCCGGCGACGGCTCCTTCGGTCCGATCGACGTCGACGGCGACAGCTACTACGAGTTCGCGGTGAACCGGTCCAGCGAGCCCACCACCCACCACATCTACATGCAGCGGTTCG
The DNA here is from genome assembly GCA_012513855.1 of Acidimicrobiales bacterium. Lineage (GTDB taxonomy): Bacteria > Actinomycetota > Acidimicrobiia > Acidimicrobiales > Iamiaceae > Aquihabitans. The sequence continues at coordinate 1,361 of JAAZBK010000398.1, read as the reverse complement.
TGCGCAGCAGCCAGTGGGTGCGGGTGCTCACCTCCGAGCCCGACGGCCTCGCCAACACCTTCTGGGAGCCCAGTGCCCACGCCCAGAACCTCGTGGTCATGCGCAACGAGGAGTGGTGGGCCGACCAAGGGGCGCAGAACGATTCGCTCGCCATCAACGGGCTGGAGGTCCTCAGCCCCACGAAGAGCCCACGCACCAACCGCACCATCGGCGTCTTCCTCCACGACGCCGGGATCGACGGCCGCACCGACCTGGCCGCCAAGGTCGCCCCGGCCGGTCTCCCGTTCCTCATCGGCATCGACCTGGTGATCCCCGCCGGCGACCCGGCGCCGGGCACCACCTCGGTCCGGGCCCGTCCCCGCAACGGCGACGGTGCCGAAGGCGTGTGCATCCCGGCGTTCTCGTCGCTCGAGCACCGTTCGAGCGTCCAGTTCAACAGCTACCACCGCCTGTTGAACGAGGACGGCTCGTCAGCCGAGGGTCACGCCGACCCGACCTGCGCTCCGGCTCCGGCGGCTCCGCCCGAGCCACCGGCACCGACCACCACGACCACGACCACCGTCGACCGTCCCGCCCCGCGCCCGACGCGGCCCCCCACCCGTCCGGCCCCACCGGCCCGGCCCCGCTCCGGCAGCGCCAGCTACACCGGCTGAGCGGCGCCGCGGCCGAATCGGCCAGACTGGGGCCCGTGGACGACTTCGTCGTGGCCCGCAACCCAGACGAGCGATCGACGCTGCCATATCTGGTGAGGCTGCCCCTCGGCCGGGATGGTGTGGTGCTGAAGGTGCGCGACACCTGGCCTCGGACGTCCAAGGTGTATTGCCACCCATCCGACGACTGGCCCATCGATCCAGATGTGGTCGAGCGCGTGCCGGTGAGGTCCTGTCTTCGTCGGGGCGCGGCCATAGACCTGGTGCTCGATCGGGGCCGTGAGAACCGATCCCAGTTCGTCTTCACCCGCGCCCGCGGACGCGAGGTGGTGTTCTGGCAGTCGGCCCGCACCAGCAAGCAGGCCCGCCCCAACGTGTCCGTGCCCACCAAGCGGGCGTTCGGCGAGGTGCTCGAGATCGTGGTCGACAGCCACGAGCGATACGCCTGGAGCTTCTCGGCCCAGCAGGCCACGACCCGGCGTGGTGGTTTGACCGTGGGGGATTACGCGGTCGAGCTCGACGGCACGGTGGCAGCGGCCGTTGAGCGCAAGAGCCTGGCGGACCTGGCCAGCACGCTCACCTCTGGCAAGTTGCGCTACGTGCTCGCGGCTCTCAGCGATGTGCCCCGCGGTGCGTTGGTGGTGGAAGACCGGTACGCCGCGGTGTTCAAGCACTCCCACGTTCGGCCGGCGGTGTTCGCCGAGGGGCTGG
>JAAZBK010000397.1 GCA_012513855.1 Acidimicrobiales bacterium | reverse complement strand
TCCGTTCGCACTCGCAGGTGGCGGCCGGGTCCTGTGCAACCACAGCCCGTGAACCGAGTCAGGGCCGGGAGGCAGCAGCTCTCAGCGGAGTCTGAGGTGTGCCGCAGATCGCCTGGCCGCCTCCTGCGGGTGCGAACGGTTGCAATGCCCGGAGGGGTGCGAGAGCGGCCGAATCGGCACGCTTGGAAAGCGTGTGTGGGGAAACTCACCGTGGGTTCGAATCCCACCCTCTCCGCCAGGCTGATCAGGTTGGGTGGCTCCAGGCCACCCAACCGACGCACACCACCGACGCGCCAACGGCTCGCCTCCGTAACCTTCAGGAGGCGAGCCGACAGGCGAGCCGACCAGACAAGCACGGTGGGTAAACCGAGGCGCTAGCCGAGGTCCGAACAACATCGACGCGACGACGGTCGGACCTACCGATCGAGTCCTTAACCTTCACTGTGTGACCACAGTTGCGTCCTGGCCCTTCGCTCCCGAGAGCACGTTCGTCGACCAGCTCGACGGCCTGTACGTGCCCTGGAACGCCGACGCCGCGCCCGACCCGACGCTGATCTTCCTCAACGCGCCGCTGGCCGAGGAGCTCGGGTTCGACGCGGCCGACCTGCGATCCGACGCCGGGGTGGCGATGCTGTCGGGCAACGCCGTACCCGACGGCACCACTCCGGTGGCCCAGGCCTACGCCGGCCACCAGTTCGGCGGATACTCGCCCCGGCTCGGCGACGGCCGGGCGCTGCTGCTCGGCGAGGTGGTCGACGCTCACGGTCGGCGACGCGACCTCCACATGAAGGGGTCGGGTCGCACCCCGTTCTCCCGCGGTGGCGACGGCAAGGCCGCCGTCGGTCCCATGCTGCGAGAGGTGATCATCGGCGAGGCCATGTACGGGCTCGGGATCCCCACCACGCGAGCGCTGGCCGTGGTGGCCACGGGAGAACCGGTCGCGCGCGACGAGATCCTGCCGGGCGCGATCCTCACCCGGGTGGCGGCCAGCCACCTGCGGGTGGGCACCTTCCAGTTCGCGGCAGCCACCGGCGACCGGGGCCTGCTGCAGCGGCTCCTCGACCACGCCATCGCCCGTCACCACCCGGAGGCGGCCGAAGCCGCCAACCCGGCCCTCGGGCTGCTCGACGCGGTGGTGGGCGTGCAGGCATCGCTGATCGCCCAGTGGATGCTGGTGGGGTTCGTCCACGGCGTGATGAACACCGACAACACCACCATCTCGGGCGAGACCATCGACTACGGGCCCTGCGCCTTCATCGACGCCTACGACCCCGATGCGGTGTTCAGCTCGATCGACCACGGCGGGCGCTACGCCTATGGCAACCAGCCGGCGATCATGATGTGGAACCTGGCCCGGTTGGCCGAGACCCTCCTGCCGTTGATCGACGAAGACAGCGAGGCTGCTGTCGCCGCGGCCACCGAGGTCCTGAACAGCTTCCCCGAGCGCCTGGCCGCCGTCCACGAACCAGGCATGCGGGCCAAGCTCGGGCTCGACCCTGCGGCGGAGGAGCCGGGCGACGCCGAACTGGCAGCCGACCTGCTCGCGCTCATGCACAGGCACCGGGTCGACCACACCTCGGCCTTCCGTGCGCTGTCCGACGCGGCCCGCGGCCAGGACGGTCGCTTCCGGCAGTCGTTCGCGGCCGATTCGGAGGCGGCGCTCGACATCGACGCCTGGCTGAGCCGCTGGGTCGCGCGCATCGGCGACGACCGGACGGCCGTGGCCGCGGCGATGGACGCGGTGAACCCGGTGTACATCGCCCGCAACCACCTGGTCGAGGAAGCCCTCGCGGCCGTGTACCAGAACGATCTGGGGCCGTTCGAGCAACTACTGGAGGTCCTGGCCGCGCCCTACGCCGAACGTGCCGGCCTGGAGCGATACGCGGAACCGGCGCCCTCGGAGTTCGGCGAGACGTTCCAGACCTTCTGCGGCACCTGACCACACCACCTGAACACGGCCCCGGGGCGAACGACCGATCAGGCCAAGGGTCGTCGTCGCGCCTCGAAGAACGACGTGAGCAGGTCTCCGCACTCCTCGGCCCGCAGGCCGTGCACCACCTCGGTCACGTGGTTGAGCCGGTGGTCGACCGCGATGTTGTAGAGCGAACCGGTGGCTCCGGCCTTGAGGTCGGCTGCGCCGAACACCACCGTGCCGACCTGAGCTGCCCAGATGGCTCCGGCACACATAGGACACGGCTCGAGCGTGACCACGAGGGTGGCGTCTCGCAACCGCCAACCACCGAGGGCCGCTGCGGCGTCACGGATGGCCAGGATCTCAGCGTGGGCGGTGGGATCGCCGGTCGCCTCGCGCTCGTTGTGGCGTCGTGCGATCACCTCGCCTCCGACCACCACCACCGCGCCGACCGGAACATCCCCCGCGTCGGCCGCCAGACGGGCCTCCTCGATGGCGATCTGCATGTACTGGTCGGCGGTTGATCCGGTGGTGGTCATGGCGCCCGAAACGTAATCGCCATCGTTCGCTATGGTCCCGCGATGCGAGCTTGGCCGGGCACCCACGACGATCGATCTCCTCGCGCCGTCCTGGGCCGGCCGGCCTTCCTGTTGACGTTGCTCGTCCTCGTGGCCAACGACCACGTGCTCAAGGCGGCCTTCCCGGGTTGGGTCACGGGGAAGGTCAGCGACTTCGCGGGGCCGGCGGCGCTCGCCGTCGTCGCCTCCACCCTCATCGGCCGCAGGGCCGCCGTCGGCCTCACCGTGGTGGGCTTCGTGGCGCTCAAGACGGTTCCAGGAGTGGCCGAGTCCGCCGAGCCGCTGCTGGGCGGCATCACCCGCCGCGATCCCACCGACCTGATCGGCCTGGCCGCGTTGCCGCTCGTCTGGCGATGGCTCGGGGCGATGTCCGACGACGAAACCGCCGCCCGGTCGGCCACGTCCGACGGGTCCCGGCCCGCGGCCCACGGCCCCACCCGCGGGTGGGTCACCACGAAGGCACTCCCGATCGGCGGCGCCGCCCTGGCCGTCGTCGGCTTCACCGCCACATCCGCCGCGCAACGAGCCGAGGTCCGCTCGCTGGCGGTGACGGGCTCGACCGTCCACGCCACCGTCGCCGAGGATTCCGGTCCGACGGCCCACACGAGGCGAGCGATGAGCACCGACGGCGGGCGAACCTGGGCGAAGCTGGACGACACCGAACCCGACCTCGACGGGTCGACCGAGTCGACCGAGGAGGCGTGTCGCTCCGACGGCCACTGCTTCGCGGCACGGGGCGGCTCCGTCGAGGAGAAGCCTCCGGGCGGCGACTGGTCCACCGCCTTCTCCTTCAGCAGCGGCGACCGGGAGCTCATCGACTACCGCCGCCCCAGCGGCGGTGCGGAGTTCGACCGGATGTTCCAGTCGGTCCTGGTGGTGCCGGGCGAAGAAGGCGAATCGGTGCTGGTCACCGCCCGTGATCAGGGCGTGCTGGTGCTCGATCCCGATGGTGACTGGCGGCGCGTCCGCGTGCTCGACGTCAAGCCCACCTCGACCAACGGCACCATGGTCCCGCTCGACGTCTCCACCGTCGCGCTCTTCCTCAGCCTGCCGGTGGCAGGGATCGCAGCGGTGGTGCGGGCCATCGCCCGCCGGCGCGGCGGCGCCTGGGCCGCCGTGGGCTCGGTGGTGGGGGCGATGGTGAT
>JAAZBK010000396.1 GCA_012513855.1 Acidimicrobiales bacterium | reverse complement strand
CCGATCAACAGCCGGACCATCGAGGCAGCCAGACGACTGCTGGCCACCACCACGGCCCAGTTCCTCGGCTGACCCCGGTTTACGTCCCCGGTCGCCGCTGGAGGTTCGGCGCTGGGGCGTGCGCTGGTCGTTCGAAGTGGGAGCCGAAGGAGTTGTCTGGCCGCCGACGACTGCCTTCGTCTAGTGATGTATCCACCACTGTTGGTGAATATTAAGATTTTCTTGGTGATATCCGCTGTTTCGAGCCTCTCTTGTCATACCCCCTGCGGAGAATGGGGTCATGGACGAAGAGCAGCCACCGGACCACGGCGGTGCCGAACCGGAGCGCGACGACCAGGTCGGTGATGAGCGGACCGGCGACGATCGTGGCCGCGACGAACGCGACGAACGGGACGAACGGGACGGCCGGGTCGGCTCCGAGCGGGGTGAGCGGGCCCATGCCGGGCCTGAGGTGTCCAGGCCGTCGGTCGCCGACTTCGTTCGTGAAGCACGCCGGCGGAAGGGCCTGGACCCGAGCCGTCTGAGCGACCTCCCCGATGATCCGCTCGATGCACTGGATCCGACCACCAGCGCTGACCCTGACCACGACGCCGGTCCAGGTTCGGGATCGGACTCGGGCACGGGCTCCAGCTCCGAATCGGGTTCGGGTGCCGACTCGGATTCGGGTTCAGCCCGTGGTGATGGGATTGGCCCGGGCGGTGGCACTGCATCCGGCTCGGACTGTGACCGTGGGGGCGGACAGCGGGTGCGGGTGCCTGGTGGGGTGCCGCACAAGTGGTCGTTGGGGTCGGTTCGGATGGGGCCACTCGAGTGCGGTGTGGCTGCGGTGGCTGAGGCGCTGGCCGCGTTGGAGGCACCGGCCGAGATCGATGATGGGTGTCTGCACGAGCGGACGGTGGACCTCCTGCGGGTCCGGTCTCTGGTCGATGCTGCGCTGGCCGGGCATCTGCCGGAGTGGAACAACCGGGCCCTGTGGGCCACCGACGGTTCCAAGTCGCCGACGGCGCGTCTCGCTCGGGACGCGAACTGTGACAAGGGCACCGCCGGCGGGATCGTGAAACAGGCCGCGGCGCTGGCCCGGATGCCCGAAACCGCGGCTGCGTTGGCCGACGGGCGGATCTCGACTGATCACGCCCGCCGCCTGGTCCTGGCCTGCACCGACGAGCGCCTGGTCCTGTTCCTCGAGGCCGAGGCGCATCTGATCGGCGAGGCGGTGCGCCTCGCCGGGGATCACAAGGGATTCTGTCGGGTGGTCACCCATTGGGAGCACCTCGCCGACGACGAGATCCACGACCCCACCGACCCCGACGACGAACCACCAGCCAGGAAGCGCCAGAAAGACCAGCGCGACTTCCGGATGGCCGCGATCCCCGAGGGGTTCGACCTCTCGGGGTCGCTACCGACAGCAGATGGGCTGATCGTGCAGACCCAGTGGCAACACATCTACGACGAACTGTTCGAAGCCGACTGGGCCGAGGCCCGCAAGATCCACGGCGACGACACCTGCAGCTCCCACCTGAGCCGCACCGTCGCCCAACGCCGCGCTGATGCCCTGGTCGAGATGGCCCGCCGGGCCAGCGCCTACGAACCGGGATCGGCTGTCGCGCGACCGCTCGTCACGGTGATGGTCCACGCCGAAGACCTGATGGGCCCGATACGCGAGACGTTCAACGGCACCGTCCTGTCGAGGCGCGACGTTGCCGACTGGCTGACCGAAGCCGACTTCGAACGCATCATCTTCGACCCCACCGGCCAACCGGTGAACATGACCAGCCCCGACCGGTTCTTCAAAGGACTCCTCCGCCGAGCCGTCCAGATCCGCGACCGCGTCTGCTCGCATCCGACCTGCGACGTCGATGCCGAACGCTGCCAGGTCGACCACATCATCGAACACTGCAACGGCGGCGAGACCCACATCACGAACGGCCGGCTCCTGTGCTCGTGCCACAACCAACAACGACCCGGCCGAGGCAAGAAACCCGAAGGAGACCAAGGCGACGGCGGTGGAAATGGAGACGGAGACGGAGACGGAGATGGAGGTGACGGTGGCGACGGCGAGGGCGGTGGCGACGGCGACGGCGAGGGCGGTGGCGACGGCGACGTTGCCCAACCAGAGGTCGAAATCGCCAGCGCGCCGTTCGGCGGAACCGAATCAGACGACGAAGCCGACGAGGTCAGCAACGGCGAAGAGGTCGAGAACGGCGAGAAGAGCGCCGGAGCCGCCGACGCGGACCGAGCTAGCCGTCGGCGGCGTAGACCGGGTGGCCGGCGACCCAGGTCGCCCTCACGTGGTCGCTCCGCGGGTTGGCGAGCACGTCCCGGAGACCACGATCCAGGAGGACGAGGTCAGCTGGGACTCCTGGTTCTACGCGCCTCGGCGGGCCGCCCGGGTCGGCAAGAGCTCCGAGGAAGAGGCCCAGCGCGGCGGCCGGATCCATGGCCTCGGCCGCGCCCACCACCGCCCCGGAGGCCGCCCGACGATCGACGGCGGCGGCGATGGCGAGCCACGGATCATCGGGACCGAAGGGAGCATCGGTCGACCCCGCCGTGGCGATCCCGGCGTCGAGGAGCGACCGGCACCGGTAGAGGTGCGGCACATCGTCGACCTCGACCTCCGCCAGGTAGCGGTCGCCCCGATCGGCGATGAACCCGGGCTGGGTCACCACCGTGAGACCCAGGGCCACCAGCGGCTCGAACAGCTCCACCGGGATCACCGAGCCGTGCTCGACCCGGTCGCCCGGAGCGGCGCCGACCTCCTCCCACGCGGTCAGCGCCAGCACCAGACCGACGCGGGTCACGCAGTGGACCGCCACAGCCCGGCCGGACCGTCGGGCCGCTCGAAACGAACCCACCAGCTCGTCGATCCCCGGCAGCTCGTGGTCGCTCACGACCACCTTCACCGGCCCCTGCTCCAGTTCGGCACCGACGTCGACGGCGGCCATCGACGCCGCTCCGGTGACCACGATGCGCTGAGGTACGGCTCCGCTTCGGTGGGCACCGGACAGCAGCGCCGCCGCCGACGGATCGGTGAACGGCGTCGCATCCGTCACCCCGGTGACGCCGAGGCGGGCGAGCCGCTCGCCGACGGGAGCCAGGTCGGGCAGATCCCTGGGCCAGCCGGCCACGTCGTCGACCCGGTGGAGCCAGCCGTCGCCTGGATCGGTACCGTCACGCGGGCCGCTCGCACCCTGCGTGGCACCCGGCCCGCCCCCGGTGTGCACGGCCGAAAGCGCAACCGAGCTCAACACCCAGGCCGCGCCGGAACGGTGCTGGACCCGGACCGGTCGTCCCGGGGCGAGGCGATCGAGCCGGTGACGGTCCAGGGTGCCGTGGCGATCGTCGAGCCCCACGGCCCGCAGCCACTCGCCCGGGCCGAGTCGAGCGTGGGCAGACCGGATCGTCTCATCGAACTCGTGCGGATCTCCCACCCCCGACAGCTGCACCGACGAGCGGGCGGCGGCCATGGCGAGGAGGTGGAGGTGGTGATCGTGCAAACCTGAGATCAGCGCCCCACCAGCGGCGTCGACCACCCGCATACCGGCGGTGCGAAGTCCCGGACCTACGGCAGCGACCGCTCCCGACTCGACCGCCACGTCGACGACCCGACCATCGACCTCAGCCCTGGTGACCACGAACGGCTCTGTCACGACCCAACCCACTCGGCAAGGACCTCGGCGGTATAGCAACCGAGCGGGCTGACAGCCGGCACAAGACGGCTCGGTCGCATCAGGTCCGCCACCTCACGCGACGCCACCGGCTCGCCCGACTCGACCGCCACGTCGACGGTCCGACCATGGACCTCGGCCCCGGTGACGACGAACAGCTCGGTCACGACCCCACCCACTCGGCAAGGACCTCGGCGCTGTCGCAACCGAGCGGACTGACCGCCGGCACAGCACGCCTCCATTGCGTCAACTCGGCCACCTCACGCGACGCCACCGGCTCGCCCGACTCGACCGCCACGTCGACGGTCCGACCATGGACCTCGGCCCCGGTGACGACGAACGGCTCGGTCACGACCCCACCCACTCGGCAAGGACCTCGGCGGTATAGCAACCGAGCGGCCTGACCGCCGGCACGACGCTGGTCGGTTGCGTCGGGTCGAGGACCGAGGCCGACACGATGTCCGAGGCCGAGAAGACGTCGGGGAGGTCGGGCATCAGGTCATCCCGCAGATCGGCGGCCACGCCGGCCAGTGCGACGTCGAGCAGGACCCGTCTCCCGGACACCAGGGCCTCGGCCGCGAGGGTGGCCGACACCAGGCCGGTCAGCGGATCGGCCGCAGCGTCGCCCCACAGAGCGGGCACTCCGTCGTCCCACCTCACCAACCCACCGGCCACCGCGGCGTCGTCGCCGAAGCCGGCTCGGTTCGAGGTGCGGCCATGCCCGGTGATCGAGACCCACACCCTGGTGCGGGCAGTCGGGTCGGCGAGCACCTCGGCGGCCACGATGCCCATCTGCTCGAGGGCCCGGGGCCGGGACGACTCGACCACCACGTCGGCCGCCCTCACCAGCGAAGCCAGATCGGAACGACCGGCGACCTCGCCCAGGTCCAGCACCACGCTGCGCTTGAGGTGGTTGAGACGGGCGAAGAGGCCGGGGTTCCCAGCCCTCGACGCATCGGGTCGAGCGGTCGACTCCAGCTTCACCACATCGGTCCCGGCCTCGGCCAGCAGGGCGGCGCACAACGGCCCGGCCCACAGCGCGCTCAGGTCGAGCACCCGCACGAGTCCCGATCCGCTCGACGGCGAGCCAGGAAGGTCGGGCTCGTCTTGTCCAGACCCCGATCCACTGTGATCGCGCGGCCCGGTCCCGGCCAAGCCGTCCGACGGGTCCGACCGCAGGCCGCCGACCGGCGTGACCCCATACGCCGATGAAGCATCCAAGCGGCACTCGAAGCTGGTCTGGACCACGGCCGGTTCGGTTCGTTCGCCGAGCACCCCGACGGCCAGGCCCAGCATCTCGGCTCCGGCGATCAGCTCGGCGCCCGTCCGGTGCTCGACCGCGGCCGCGACCTGGTCCCAGGAGCCCTCGACCCCGACCCACGCGGGCATGGCTTCGCGGTCCCACTCGCGGGCCAGCGAGACCGCCACCCAGCCGTCGGCGCAGCGCAGCAGCCGGGTGGCCGGCTCCCGGAGGCCGTCCACCTCGCGACGTTCCACGAGCAGGCCCACACCGTCGACGTCGACCCGCCGGCCGAGGACGGAGGTGGCGACGGCGAGCCGCTCCGTCCACTGCTCCAACGCTGCCCCGGTCATCGTCGGGATCTTCGCACGGTACGGTGCGCGCATCTCACCGTTGCACCTCTCCGGGCCTGAACTCCTGGCCGACCTCACCGGTCCCGTCGAACCCTCGGTTGCGGGCCGCCTGGTACTGGTCGAGTCGCCGTTGCCCGCCGGAACAGACGCCGTGACGCTGGCCCGTGCACTGGAACGCCTGGCCATCCTGCCGTGCGTGATCGTGAGCGCCCATCCCTCCGAACTGGTCGACGTGGTGCTCGGCGTGGCTCGAGGGTCGGGCGGCGACCAGCCCGATGCCGGCGAAGAGGACGCCCGGCAAAACGAGGAAGCCGACCGGCGCAGCGAGGAAGCCGCCCAAGAAGCCGACTGGCACGCCGAGATGGCCGACATCGAGGCCACGTTCGAAGCGGCCCCCATCGCCAGCGCCGCCTTGGCCCTGCACCTCCGTGCCACCGATCGCCGGCCGCCGCTCGACGGTTTGGTGGCCGAGTCGACGCTGTTCTCCGCGCTCCAGGCCGGACCGGAGCACGCCGGCTGGCGAGCCGGCCACCAACGCCGGGACCGGCCCGACCCGGGCCCGCCGGTGACCGTCGAGCGCGAGGGTGATCGGCTCACCATCACGCTGAACCGACCTCATGTCCGCAACGCGGTGTCGGCGGCACTTCGCGACCGCCTCCTGGATGCGCTGGCGGTGGCCGAAGCCGCAACCGAGGTCGAGGTCCACGTCCACGGCGCCGGGCCCGACTTCAGCGCCGGCGGCGACCTCGACGAGTTCGGGACCACACCCGACCCGGCGACCGCTCACCTGATCCGTACCCGACGCAGCGTGGCCGCCTCGCTCCACCGGCTGGCGCCGCGCACGACGGTCCACCTCCACGGGGCAGCGTTCGGCGCCGGGATCGAGCTGGCTGCCTTCGCCGGAACCGTCTTGGCCGCGCCCGACAGCCGCGTCGGACTGCCCGAGCTGGGTCTCGGCCTGATCCCCGGCGCGGGGGGCACGGTGAGCCTGCCCCTGCGGATCGGCCGTCAGCGAACGGCCTGGCTGGCTCTCACCCGTCGCACCATCGACGTCACCACCGCGCTGCGCTGGGGACTGGTCGACGAGATCACCGGCTGACGAGGTCACCGGCTGACGAGATCACCGGCAGACGAACGTCTGACCAGCGGCCGATGAACGTCTGCCGGCCGGCACCCGTGGGCACCGGCCGGCAAGCGCGATCAGGAGCAGACCGGCGCAGGAACCATCAACCGCCCAGCGCGGCTGAGAAGTTCTGCTGGTTCGCTTCGTCGCAGTTGAAGATGCCCTCGTTGGGCTGGGTGAACTCCTCGTCGTACTCGAAGCCGTCGGGATTCGCCCGCATGATCGCGGCACAGAACGGGGCTTCGGGCGTTCCGTCGGAGGGAACGGTCTGCGGCGCCGTGAGGCCGCCACCGTCCCAGTCACCGACCTGGGACTTCTCGAGCACGCAGGACCGGGTCAGATCCGACCCGCACTCGGTGGCTGCCTTGGCCCACAGCAGCCACGACGACCAGGCCTCGACGCCGAGCGCCTTGGGGTCGTCGCTCCAACCGGAGATGTGCCCGTCCATGATGTCGAGGAACTGCTGGGTGGGCGGGTTCTGATCGGCCATCTCGAACGGGTAGATGATGGTCTCGACCCAGGTGGGGATGGTGTCGAGAGAGTCGTTGCCTTCGATCAGGGCGCTCGAGTAGTTGGAGCGGTTGCCGAGGAAGGCATCGAGCTCGAAGCCGGCGTCGTTCATGGCCACCATGAACGGCACCATGGTCTCGGGCGGCACGTACGACGTGAACAACCGGGTGCCCTTGGACGACATGTCCTCGATGTAGGGCCGGTAGTTGTCGACGGTGGCCGGCGGCGTCGGGAAGTTGCCGGTGTAGACGGTCTGGTAGCCGAACGGTTCGACGGCCACCGGCACGGAGTCGGTGAAGGAGACCCCGCCGCCGAACGACTGGTAGGAGATGATCCCGAAGTGCTCGATGGCGTCGCCGAGCTGGTCGGCGGCCAGCCGGTAGATGGTGACCGGCTCGTAGCCCACATGCCTCACCACCGGCTGAACCGAGAGATCGGCGCCTTCGGCGTCCTCTGAGTTGTGGAACGCGGTGATCTCGGCCAGACCGCAGTCGACCCGGTCCTGGAAGACCGACCCGTCGAAGGCGGTCCCTCCGCCGACCAGCATGAAGTCCTCGCTGCACGCCTCGGCCACGGCCTTGGCGGCTTCGATCAGCCGGGTCTGGCGGACCGTCACCTCGATCTGGCGACCGTTGATGCCACCGGCCTCGTTGCACCAGTCGACGAAGGCCTCCGACACGTCGACCAGCTCCTTGAGGAGGCCGGGGGTGAAGTCGTTGTCGGAGTCGCTCAGGACGCCGACCTTGATGGTCTCGTCGGTGACCCCCTGCTCGGTGGCTCCCGCGGCGTCGCCGGGACCGCACACCGCCCCGTCCAGGGTGCCGAACTCGCCCGGGGCAGGCGCAGCGTCGTCACCCTCCCCGCCGTCACCACCCTCGTCACCACCGGGCGCAGCAGCGCTGGTGGTGGTGGCTTCGTCGGCAGCATCGTCGTGGCCGCCGCACGCGGCCCCTACGAGGCACAGCACTACTGCCAGTGCGAGGATCGACCTTCTCATGGGGTTGGCTCCTTGGGGTGAGCGGACGGGGGTCATTCGGATTCGGTGGGGTGGTTGGATCGGGCGGCGAGGTCTTGCTGGTGGATCATCCGGGCCAGCCAGAACCGCAGGAACTCGGCGAGCGAGTACCGCAGGAAGAGCCCGACGCCCACCACCGCCACGGCTACGCCGATCACCGCCACGATCAGCGCGTCGTTCTGGTCGAGCGACGTCTGGCTGTTGCGCGAGAGGAACCATCCGATCACGGTGAGCGCGATGCCGAGCGGCATCATCGCCGCCCCCACCTTGAGCAGGAGGGCGTCGCGGCCGGCCGCCTTCACCCTGATGGCGGCGACGTCCTGGAGGAATCGGTCGGTCGGGTCGTTGGCGTCAGGCCGGTCCACGTTGGTTCCTTGTGTGCTGGATGAATCTGTCATGCGGCGCCGAAGTACGCGGCTCGGAGCTCGTCGCGTATCTGGGCCGGGGCGCCTTCGGAGGACACCCGACCCTGCGAGATGATCACCGCGCGGTCGGCGAGGTCGAGGGCTGCGTCGACGAACTGCTCGACGATCACGATGGCGACGCCGGCGCGGGCGAGGCGGTCGACCGCTTCGAAGAGGCCCTGGACCACCAACGGGGCGAGCCCCATCGACAGCTCGTCGAGGAGCAGCAGGGCGGGCCCGGTGACCACCGCCCGGGCCAGCGCGAGCATCTGCTGCTCTCCGCCCGACATGGTCCCCGCCACCTGGTCGGTCCGCGCCGCCAGTTGCGGGAAGTAGGCGAACGCGGTCTCCTCGACCTCTGATCGCCCCACACCACGGTGGGTCATCATCCAGAGGTTCTCGCGCACCGTGAGGTTCGGGAACACCCCTCGTCCCTCCGGGATGGTGCAGACGCCGGCCCGGGCGAGCGTGGCCGCCGGCACGCCGTTGAGGCGCCGGCCGCCCACCACCAGGTCGCCCCCCGAGGGTTCGAGCTCGCCCGACACCACCCGGAGAAGCGTGGTCTTCCCCGCGCCGTTGGGACCCAGGACGGCCACCACCGACCCGGCCTCGACCACGAGGTCGATTCCGTGGAGGACCTCGAGCCCGTCGTAGCCGGCGCGGATCCCGCGCAGCTCAAGCAGAGTGGTCACGCGTCGGACACCTCCGTGGTGCCCAGGTACGCCGCCACGACCTCGGGATCGGACTGGACCTCTGACGGCGAACCGGACGCGATGATCCGGCCGTAGTCGAGGACGTGGATCCGAGAGCAGACCCCCATCACCAGCGGCACGTCGTGCTCCACCAGGAGTATCCCCACCCCGTCGGCGGCCACGGTTCGGAGGATCTCCTTGAACTGATCTGTCTCCTGGGGGTCCTGCCCCGATGCCGGCTCGTCGAGCAGCAGGAGCCTGGGCCGGCTGGCCAGCGCCCGGGCCAGCTCGACCAGACGGGCCTGGCCGGTGGGGATGGTGTGGGCGAGGACGTCGGCGAGGTGGGCCACGCCGAGCAGATCCATCACGCGCGTGGCACACGCCGACGCCGACTCGCCGCCACGGTCCCGCCGCACGACCAACTCGATGTTCTCCCGCACCGAGAGGGACCCGACCAGCTGGAGCTGTTGGAACGTGCGCGACAGGCCGAGCCGGGCGCGGCGGTGAGGCGCGATCCGGGTGACATCCCGGTCGTCGAGCAGCACACGACCACGCGTCGGCGACCCGAGCCCGGTGATCACGTTGAACAGGGTGGTCTTGCCGGCCCCGTTCGGCCCGATGAGCCCGGTGATCTCACCTACCGGTGCCTGGAGGTTGACGTCCTGGAGCGCGAGCTGGCCGCCGAAGCGCACGCTCACGTCCTCAACCGCCAGCACTGCTCACCTCCACCCGTCGACCAGCCGACGCCAGGTCCAGCGCCTCGTCGAGAGCGGCCACCGCCTCCGGCGTGTACGGCACGGTGAGGCCGAGCAGCTCTGGCTCGATCATCGGTGCGGTGGCACCGGAGGCGACTCCCCTGACGGAGTCCAGCTCTGCAAGGGAGATCGCCTCGGGCAGGCGGCGGCGCGCCAGCCAGACCGAACCGACCAGGGCGGCGATGGTGAGCGCCACGTACGGGCCGTTGGAGATGGTCTCGGTGATCCGCAGCCCCCAGGCGGTGCCGAGAGCCACGATCAGGGCCGCCGCCACCGGCAGGTCGGCCTTCACCCGGCGCCCGGCGGGGTTCAGCGCGGCGGAGACGCCGTTGGGGTTGCGCCCGACGCTCACGCCCACCAGGCCGATGAGGGCGTTCTGCCACCGGCCGAGGTCGAAGTGCCCCGACATCAACTTGGTGGGCAGGGGGGACCCGAGGAACACCCCCGCGAACACCGGCGCTCCCACCGAGGTGATCCCGCCGACCACCATGACCAACAGGATCGGCAAGCCGGCGACGAGGTCGAACTGCGAGACGGTGGCCGGCGACGAGGACGACAGGATCGCTCCACCGATTCCGGCGATGGCTCCCGAGAGGGCGAACACCCCGACCTTGACGGCGGCCACGCTGATCCCTGCGGTGGCCACCGCCGCCGGACCTTCCTTGATGGCTATGAGCCGGGCACCGAACGCGCTGCGCCGGATGGCCACCACCAGCAGCGCCAGGAGCGCGAACACCACCGACGCGTAGACGAACGAAGCAGTGGGCGAGGTGAGATCGATCCCGAGGAGATGGGGCCGGACCACCGGGAGCGATCCGGGGAAGAACTGGAACGGGCGCGAACCGATGGAGAACTCGGGCAGCGGGAACAGCCACCGGTCGCACAGCACCGTGAACGCGGCGGTGGCCAGCGCCACGTAGATGCCCTGGAGCCTCACGAGCGGCAGGGCCACGAGACCGGCGACCACCCCCGCCACGAGCGCAGCCCACACCAACCCGAGGGGGTTGGCCCAACCCAGGTGGGCGTAGGCCACGGCCCCGAACCCGGCGAAGGTGAGCTGTGACAGCGAGAGCTGACCGGAGAGACCGATCACGGGGATCATCGACAGACCCACGATGGCGATGCCCCAGAGCCGCCCGATGGACACGAGCTCACCGGTTGTGAGCAGCGGAGCGAGCATGGCCGAGCCCACCACCGATGCGACGGCCAGGGCGATGGCACCACCCCACGACGGCTTGGCCGCGATCTCGCGGGTGCGGGTGACCTGCGCCAGCCGGCTCGCCGGCAGCAGCCACACCACCGCCAGGAGGACGATCGCCGGCAGCGCGTCGACCAGGCCGCGGGCGTAGGGCTGGAGGTCGGTGGGAAGCGACGACAGGTAGCCGATCCCGTAGCTGGTGGCGAGCCCGATAACCATCGCCCCCACGAACGTGAGCGGCAGGCTCTGGAGCCGCCCGAAGATGGCGGCGCCGTAGGCGTTGACGATCAGCAACGTGAGCGGGACGGCCGAGAGCGTGAGGGTGGGGGCGATGAGGATGCCCGAGAGCGCCGCCAGCGAGCAGCCGAGCGCCCACGACACCATGGCGCTGTGCTCTGGCCTGGATCCGTTGAGCGCCACCAGCGACCGGTTGTCTACCGAGGCTCGCATGGTGATGCCCCGCCGGGTCCCGTACAGGAGGAGGCGCAGCCCGATCGCAACCGCTGCGGCGGCCGCCAACGACACGAGCTGGTGCCAGGGGATGCGGATGCCGGCCAGCTCCAAGACGTTGCCCTGGAAGAACTGCCGCATCGGGCGGTTGGTGCCCGGCGCCCACATGGCGACGGAGAACCCGAGCAGGCCGAGCAGGAGCGAGATGGTGACCACGAGGCGGGTGGTCTCCGACGTGCCCTCGAGCCGGCGCATGATCAGCCGTTCCAGGCCGACCCCGAAGAGCGGCGCGGCCACCAGCAGGACCGCCACCAGGGAGACGGGCGTCGACCAGCCCCACGCCACGTGCACCTGCCAGTACAGGAAGGCGGCCACCATCCCGATGGCGCCGTGGGCGAAGTTGAAGGTGCCGGTGGTGGCGTAGGTGAGCACCAGACCGCTGGCCGCGACGGCGTAGATGGCACCTGTCGCGAACCCTCCCACGGTGATGCTCAGGAACTTGTCCACGCGTACCCCTGTTGACGCTTCCCCTGCAGGCGAACGGTACTTCAAAACATCTAGAGCATTCCACCAATGATGTAGATGTTTTGGAGACGACCGGTACGGCGGTTGTGTCACGATTACCGACATGTGGTCCCTGGTGCTCCGAGCTGCGTCCGACCGTCCCGACGAGGTGCTCCTCGCCGACGACCACGGCCGAACGCTCACCGCCTCCGACCTGCACGACGAAGCCGAGCGGGTGGCCGCCGGGTTGGCCGCGCAGGGCGTTGGGGCCGGCGACGTCGTGTCGTGGCAGCTCCCCAGCGTGCTCGAACTGCCGGTGCTGATGGCCGCCCTCTCACGGCTCGGCGCGATCCAGAACCCGATCATCCCGCTCCTGCGAGAGCGCGAGGTGTCGGTGATCGCCGAGCAGGTGTCCCCCCGACTGTTCATCTGCCCCACCGAGTGGCGGGCGTTCTCCCACGCCGGCATGGCCCGCTCGTTCGGGCTCGACGTTCTGGCGCTGGACCTCGAAGCACCGCCGGGTCCGAGCGATCCGCTGCGACTCCCCACGGGAGATCCGGCCCAGTTGCCCCCGCACCACGACGACCCCGACGAGTGCCGGTGGATCTTCTACTCGTCGGGCACCACCTCCATCCCCAAGGGCGTGCGCCACAGCGATGCCTCCATCGCGGCGGGCAGCAACGGCGTGGTCCACCAGCTCGGCCTCGGCTCTGGCGACATCTACCCGATCGCCTGGCCGCTCTCGCACATCGGTGGCAGCGCCATGTTCGGAGCGGTCCTCCGCAACGGCGGCACCATCTGCACGGTCGACACCTTCGACCCGGCCACCACCCCGCAGCGCATGGCCGAGCTCGGCGCCACCATGCTCGGCTCGGCCACCCCGTTCTTCCTCGCCTACACCGCCGCCCAGCGGGCCAAGGGCGCCGACCCGCTGTTCCCCCGTCTCCGCACGGTGGTCAGCGGCGGTGCACCGACCCCGTCGGAGGTGAACCGCGAGGTGGTGGAGGTGCTGGGCGTGGCCGGTGTGGCCGGGGCGTGGGGCCTCACCGAGTTCCCGGTGGCCACCAGCGAGACGCCCGACGATCCCTGGGTCGGCACCACCGCGGGTCGACCGGTCACCGACGTGGAGGTCCGGGTGGTCGACGGCGAGCTGCGCCTGCGCGGCCCGCAGTGCTTCCTGGGCTACGTCGACAGCTCGCTCGACGCCGATGCGTTCGACGCCGACGGCTGGTTTCGCACGGGCGACCTCGGCCACCTCGACCAGGACGGGTGCATCCACGTCGACGGCCGGATCAAGGACGTCATCATCCGCAACGCCGAGAACATCTCCGCCCAGGAGGTGGAGGAGGTCCTGCTGCGCCACCCCGGCGTGGCCGACGTCGCCGTGGTGGGCATCCCCGACCCCCGCACCGGCGAGCGCGTGGCCGCCGTGGTGGTCCCGGCCGCTGACCAACCGGCCGACTCGACAGCCGACCCGACAGCCGACCCGACGGTCGACCTGGCCACCCTGGTGGCGCACTGCGCCGAGTCAGGCCTGTCGCGCTACAAGCACCCCGAGCACCTGCAGTTGGTCGACGACCTCCCCCGCAACTCCATGGGCAAGGTCCTAAAAGCCGACCTCCGCAAGCAGCTCGCTGCCGAGGTCTGACCCGGTTCGGAACAGCTCAGGTGCCGGACTGGATGCGCTTCAGGACCTCGCCGTAGGGGCGGTCCTTGTCGGGGTTGGGTTCGCGGGGCATGCCGAGGGTGCGCTCGGAGATGATGTTGCGCTGGATCTCATCGGCGCCGCCGTAGATCGACGACGCAGCCGAGAAGACCATGGCGGTGGCCGACTCGCCCCCGTCGGGTGCCGACTCTCCGGCCAGCGTGCCGGCAGGACCGAGCAACTCGACCGCGAGCGCCGCCGCCGACTTCACGATGCGGGTCTGGGCGATCTTGCTGATGCTGCCCACCGCCTCGCCACCACCGGACTTGGCCTCGGCCCGTCCACGCTGGACGTTCCAGAGGCCGAGCTTGGAGTAGGCGTAGAGCTGGGCCAGGCGCTGGCGGACGTGGGGGTCGTCGGTCCGGCCGGCCAGGCGGGCCACCTCCAGGGCGTCGTCGAAGCCCATGGTGAGCTTGTCGTTGGGCGCCTCGATCAGCGCGCACTCTCCGGCGCGGCCGCCGAGCATGCCGCCCTTGGGGCCGGGCTCGGGGAAGCCAGCGGCTCCGCCACCCACGCCGATGCCCGTGCGCTCGAAGTGCAAGGTGGTCTGGGTGACGAGCCAGCCGTTGCCCTCGCCGCCGATGAGGTCGGCGTGGTCGACGCGGGCCTCGTCGATGAACACCTCGTTGAACACGGCGTCGCCGGTCATCTCCCGCAGCGGCCGCACCTCGACGCCGGGCTGGTCGAGCTTGAACGCGAACCACGAGATCCCGGCGTGCTTGGGCACGTTCAGGTCGGTGCGGGCCAGCAGCATCCCGTACTCGGCCTGGTGGGCGTAGCTGGACCACACCTTCTGGCCGGTGATGACCCACTGGTCGCCGTCGCGCACGGCCCGGGTGGTGAGGCCCGCCAGGTCTGACCCGGCACCGGGCTCGCTGAAGAGCTGGCACCAGCCGACGCTGCCGTCGAGGATCGACGGGATGAAGCGGTCCTGCTGGTCTGGCGTGCCCATGGCCAGGATGGTCGGTGCCGCCATCATCAGGCCGAGGCCACCAGGTGGTCGCAGGGCGCCGAACGCCTTGAACACCGAGCGGACGGTGCGACCGGACCGGGCGTGCAGGCCCCGGCCGAAGCGGTCGACCGGGAAGTGGGGCGCGGTCCAACCCGCGGCCGCCACCCTGGCCCACCACTCCGATACCTCCAGATCGGGGTCCCAGTTCTCCTCCAGCCAGGCCGTGACCTCGTCGGCCAGGTCGGCGCCGGGCCGGCGTTCCTCCACCAGCGTCATGCGGCGGTCCCGAGGAACTCGAGCACGTTGCCCCGCATGATCCGCTGCTGGTCGGCCTCGTCGAACGCGCCCAGCTCCTTGGCGAAGTCGAGCGGCTGGGCCACCCCCTCGCCGTGGGGCCAGTCGGAGCCGAACAGGATCCGCTCCACCCCGATGGTCTCGGCCAGGGCCGACAGGTCTTCCTCCAGGTAGGGCGTGACCCAGACGTGACGGCGGATGGTCTCCAGGGGATCCTCCACGAACGTCCACGGCGTCTGGTTGGCCTGCTTGCGGAGGCGCTTGCCGAGCAGGGCGACCCAGTCGGATCCGTTCTCGATGCTGGCCACCCGCAGCCCCGGGTTGCGCTTGAAGGCCCCGTGGACCACGAGCGAGGCGACGGTGTCGTGGATGGCGCGATCCGACACCAGCACCTGGGCCAGCGGGTCGCTGTTGCCGAAGCCGAACTCTCCCCGGCCGCCCCACAGGGGACCGAACTGGCGCTGGTAGCCGCTGTCGCCGAGGTGGAACGCGACCGGCACCGACGCCTCGGCGAGGCGGGCCCAGACCGGATCGAACTGCTTGTTGCCGAGCGACAGCGAGGTGCCGTTGGGCCCTGGCACCGGGGCGGGACGGACGTGGGCCACCCGCATGCCCCGCTCCAGCAGCGACTCGACCTCGGCCACCGCCAGCTCCGGGTCGGCCAGGGAGAGCATGGGCGCACCGATGATGCGACCGTCGTGGCCGAAGCCCCAGTCCTCCTCCAGCCAGCGGTTGAAGGCCGACAGCGACGCCATGGTGGCGGGGATGTCGTTGCTCAGGGCCTCCTCCACGCCGCACCCGAGGGTGGGGAACAGCAGCACGCCTCCCAGCTTCTGCTCGTCCATGATCTTCAGCCGGAGGTCGCGGTCCTGGTACTCGAGACGGAGCGGCTCCACCTGGAAGAGGCTCCGGGGATCGACGCCCTCGGGGATCTGGCCTCGGAACAGCGGGTCGAGGCAGCCCGGCACGATGATGGGGTCGAAGGTGGGGTTCGGGATGAAGCGGTTGACCTTGCCGCCCATCAGGAGCTGGACGTGCTTGCCGTCCTGCACCGGCTTCACGCCCCGGTCCTTGAACTTCTTGTCGAGGTGCCGGGTGAAGGCGTCGAGCGTCTCGTAGTAGTGGTTGTCGGCGTCGATCGACCCGTTGAACGGTGCGTCCGGGTCGGGCGTGTTGATGTCCATGGGTGGCTCCTCAGCGCTCGTCAGCGGTCTGCCGGTCGGTTCCCCTGTGACCGGTAATGACGCTTTCCATCTTGGAGAATACTGCTTTCCACTCGTGCATACCAGCGGGTCAGCCGGCGTCGCCCGATGCGTTCTCGGCCGCGGCACCGAAGAACAGGGCGGCGGCGTTGTCGTGCAGCCAGCCGCTGCGGATCTCGTCGTCGAGGTCGAGGGCGTTGGCCTCGCCGATGCAGCGCTCCATGGAGAGCACGGGCAGGTCGGAGGCGAACAGCACCTTCTTCTTGCCCCGGGTCCGCATGTAGTGGAGGAGGCTGTCGGGCAGCCGCTTGGGCGACCACGCCGACGTCATCAGGTGCAGGTTGCGGTACTTGATCATCAGGCGGATGGCCACGTCCCACCAGGGGTCGGCGCCGTGGGCCATCACCAGCTTGAGCTCCGGGAAGCGCAGGCACACCCGGTCGAGGTGCATCGGGTGCTGGGCCTCGGCCGGCAGCGGCGGACCCGGGATGCCGGTGTTGATGCACAGAGGCAGGTCGAGCTCACAGCACTTGGTGAACAGCGGGTAGTAGACGGCGTCGCTGGCCGGGTACATGCCGTCACCCCAGAAGCTCGGGCCCACGATGGCGTAGGCCACCGGGTTGTCTCGCACGAACGACTCCAGGTTCCGCACCGTCTTCATCGGCTTGAGCAGGTCGAACCCGCCGACGCCGAGGCGGAAGCGGTCGGGCTGGGCCTCGGTGTACTGCTGGGCCCGGTCGCCCTCGGAGCGCACCTTGGTGAGCAGGATCGCCTTGTCGACCCCGTTGGCGTCCATCCCCTCCAGGAGCTGGGGCAGCTCAGGGCTCTTGAAGAAGTCGTCGCCGCCCTTGAAGTAGTCCTCCTTCACCCGGGTCATCCACGAGGGCATCTTCTGGTCGCCGAAGTCGACGTTCACCAGGCAGTCGATCGCTTTGGTCATTCGCTTTCCTTCTCGGAGCTGTCTGTCGCTGTGCTGTCGTTCGCTAGCTGTCGTTCGATGGGCTGTCGTTCTCGATGAGCGCCCGCAGCGCCCGCTTGTCGACCTTGCCGGTGGCGGTCATGGGCACATCGCCTGGGTCGGTGGTGATCAGCCAGCGGGTGGGCACCTTGAACGCGCTGAGCCGGTCCTTCACCGCGGCCCGCACGTGGTCCACGCTGTCGTCGGTGATCACCGCGGCGGCCACCTCCAACGGGGCCGAGCTGCCTTCGCGCTCGCCATCAGCAGTCGACGACCCCACGGTCACCGCGGTGACGTAGGCCTGGCGCACCGACGGCAGGGCCCTGAGCGCGCCCTCCACCTCCGACGGGTAGACGGTGGCGCCCTTCACCTTGAACATGTCGTCGAGGCGGCCCCGGTACCAGAGGTATCCGTCGGCATCGATCACGCCGCGGTCGCCGGTGCGGAACCACCCGTCGGCGGTGAACACCTCGGAGCGGTCCCGCCCGCAGATACCCCGCAGGATGTTGGGTCCCCGCAACCAGATCTCTCCCTCATCCCCCGCCGCGCACGGCACCCCGGCGTCGGGGTCGGTGATGCGCACCTCCACGCCGGGCAGCGGACGACCCGAGCTGCCCCACTTCTCACGGGGCATGTCGACGTCGAGCCGGTCACTGCAGTAGGGCCCGAACGACTCGGTCATGCCGAACAGGTTCGGCCGCGCCCCCGGTTCCGGGCGACGGTCGGCGGGTAGCAGCGCCCCGAGGCTGGCGTCGGTGAGCGACGACAGGTCGACGTCGGAGAACGCGGGCTGGGCGGCGAGCTTGGCGGCCTGATCGGGCCAGCCCCGGAACAGCGTGACCTGCTCGCGCTCGAGGAGCTTCAGGGTGCCCTCGGGTTCGGGCTCGGCCTCGGTGAGCAAGGTGGCGCCGGCCAGAGCGGTGGTGATGAGGCCGCTGCTGAAGCCGCCGGTCCAGAACATCGGCATGGGGATGTAGAGCCGGTCGCCGGGCCCGACGCAGCGGACGCCGAGGCCGTTGGCGGTGGCTCGCAGTCCGCCGCCGTGGGTGTGGATCACGCCCTTGGGGGTACTTGTGCTGCCGGAGGTGAACAGCACCACCATGTCGTCGGCGGGCCGGATCCGATCCTCCATGGCCTGCACCAGCTCCTCGGCTGTGGCCGACGGGGGCGCCGCTTCCGGTCCGGTCAGATCCCCCGCGAAGTGCGTGCCCCGCAGCGATGGGATCGCAGCATGACGTCGGCCGCCCGCCAGCGCGTCCCGGTAGCCGGGAGCCACCGCGTCGAGCTCGTCGAGGTGGGAGCGGCCCCGGACCTCGGGCGCCGCGATCAGTTGCGACACCCCTGCCACCCGCAGCTGTTCGGCCAGCTCCGGTGAGCGCAGCAGCGTGCTGAGCGGAACCAGCACCGCGCCCATGCGCATCACGCCGAAGGCGATGACCGCCCAATCGGCGGTGTTGAGG
The DNA here is from genome assembly GCA_012513855.1 of Acidimicrobiales bacterium. Lineage (GTDB taxonomy): Bacteria > Actinomycetota > Acidimicrobiia > Acidimicrobiales > Iamiaceae > Aquihabitans. The sequence continues at coordinate 2,392 of JAAZBK010000396.1, read as the reverse complement.
GCGAGCAGCGCCACGCGGTCGCCCTTGACCACGCCGGCCTCGATCAGCCGGGCGGCCACCACCGCGCTGGCGTCGTCGAGCTGGGCGTAGGTGAGCGTGGTGGCGTCGGCCACGATGGCGCGGACATCGGCCGAGTCGGCCCGTCGGGCGGCGAGCAGCTCGGGGATCGTCTCGATCTGGTCGAGCCCGGTCGGGTCAGTCACCGAACATCTCCTTCAGCGCCCGCAGGTCGAGCTTGCCGCTCGACATGATCGGCACCTCCGAATCGGGCACCACCCGCACCTGCTTGGGGACCTTGTAGGCCGACAGGCGGCCGCGGAGGCGGGTCCGGAGGTCGTCGACGTCGACGGGATCGGTCGACCGGATCAGGGCCGACACCACCTGACCGCGCTCGGGGTGCTCGACGCCGACCACGTGAGCGGTGAGCCCTGTCTCCTCGAGGATCGCCGCCTCGACCTCGCGGGGCGACACGTTGGCGCCCGCGGTCTTGATCATGTCGCTGTCGCGACCCTTGAAGTAGACGAAGCCGTCGGCGTCGACCGAGACCAGGTCGCCGGTGCTGTACCAACCGTCGGCGTCGAAGGTCCGGTGGCGCTCGCGCCCGTCGTAGCCCTGCATGAGGAACGGCCCGCGGAACCACAGCACGCCGACCTCACCCGCCGGGACCGCCGCCCCGCTCTCGTCGCGTACCTCGGCCTCGAACCCCGGGACCGGGCGACCGAAGGATCCCCGGCGGTGCTCGGGCTGGTCGGACTCGTCCTCGCTGGCCAGGCACACGCTGCCGGCTTCGGTCATGCCCAACATGGCGTGGCGCAGCTCGGGATCGGCGGGTCGAGCGGCCTCGGGCATGATCGGATGGAGGTTGCCCCGCTGGATCGACGACAGGTCTCGGCGGGCGAAGCTCGGGTCCTTGGGCAGGTGGGCCACGCCGGCCGCGAACCCGTTGACCATGGTGGGCCGCTCCCGCTCGATCACGTCGAGCACCCCGCCGGCCTCGGCGGAGTTGGAGGCCACCAGCCGGGCGCCGGCCACCAGCGTGCCAAGCAGCGAGTAGGCGAAGCCACCGATCCAGAAGAACGGCGAGTTGGCGAACAGCACCTCGTCGGGGGCGTATCGCCTCATCTGGTTGAGGTTGTCGAGGTGGCGGATGAGCGCACCGTGGCCGTGGACCACGCCCTTGGGCGCGCTGGTGGAGCCCGACGTGTGGACGATCACCATCGGGTCAGACGGGGCCACGTCGGACTCGGCGGCGTCGAGCACTTCCGGGTCGATCCGCTCAGCTAGGCCGCGGAGACCGTCGAGGGTCCAGTCGGCGTCGGCGCCCTCGGGCGCGCTCGCGAACGCGATCCGTCGCAGCGACGGGACCGACGGGGAGAGAAGCGGTCCCGGCGCCGCCAGGTCGAGTTCGGAGATGGCTCCGCTGAGGCTGGCCACGAAGTCCTGGTTGCGGTAGCCGGCGGCGGCGAGCACCGCGGTGACGTCGGCCCCGAGGAGCAGCCCGACGAGTTCGGTGGGGGTGGAGAACGTGCTGAGCGGGACGCTGACCGCCCCGATGCGCGCCGCGGCCAGCCAGCCGATCACGAACTCGGCCCCGTTGGGGTGCAGGAGGGCCACCCGGCTGCCCCCGCCGAGGCCGGCGGCCAGGAGCGCCCGAGCCAGTTCGGTCGACCGCCGGTCGGCGTCCGCGTAGGTGAGCACGTCGTCGTCGACCACCAGTAACGGCCGGTCGCCGTGCTCGGCGGCCCGTTCGGCCAGCAGCGCTCCGACGGTGAGGGGCAATCCGTCGCCGGCGTCGATCACGGTGGCTGTCACGGCGCCGGTCACGTGTCGGCACCTCCGCCGGAACGGCCGGGCATCCGTCGAGGTGACACCGCGGGCAGGTTCTCCCGGACCCCGGCGATGGCGTCGATCTCCGCTTCGCAGACCAGCTTCGAGCCTCGCTCCTCTCCCAACCGCAGCTCCGCCGTGGAGCGGATCCGGTCGCCGGCGACGCGCCGGTGGACCGAGAAGCGCAGGTCGGTGAGCAGCGGCGCCGGCCGCCGGAAGCCGAGCCGGAGCGAGGTGGTCTTGCCCGCCACCCCCACGTCGCAGTTGTGGTGCTGGACCACCAGGTCGAAGAAGACGGCCAGGAACCCCCCGTGGACGATGCCAGGGGGCCCTTCGAAGACCAACGGGAAGTTGACCGTGCCCTCGGCCAGGTCTCCGTCGACGGTGATCTCGTACTCGGGGAACGCCGGGTTGAACGCTCCGACGTGGCGGGCGTGGTCGACGTAGACCCGGCCGTCGCCGTCGACCGCCGGACCCACCCGGGGTGTGAGTTCCGCCGGCACCTTGGCGGCCAGCGCGGTCTCGGCCCGCTCCAGGTCGGCCAGGAGCTGGTCGACGTCGGCGT